>MZGM01000028.1 GCA_002085035.1 Candidatus Zhuqueibacterota bacterium 4484_219 | reverse complement strand
ATTGTCTATCCTGATAGCTGTAACGGATATGCCATTACAGTTGTAAACCAGGATTTAATCATCCCTCTTCATGGAAGAACTGTGAGTCAAGTGCTGGCAGATAGTCAAAATGTAAACTTTACCATCGAGGGTGATAATTTAAAAATCCCATCAGCTATTAGAGGACAGATTTACAATATTAAATTTAAACCCTCTTCTTCTGTTGATAAATATGGATATTCCCCACCTCAAAATTATCATCTGCTTCAAAATTCCCCAAATCCGTTTAACCTTACTACTTTAATCAATTATTCAGTCGGCGGAACAGGTCCTCAACTAGTCACGCTCAAAATCTACAATTTACTCGGTCAGCAAGTAACAACTTTGATCAATCAACCACAAGTTCCAGGTGAATATAAAGTTAGCTGGGACGGCACTGACAGTTGTGGCTTACAGACACCTCCAGGAATTTATTTCTACAAAATAAAACTGAAAAATTTAGCAAAGCCAAAAAATGGTCTTAATACGACAAAGAAATGCTTCCGATTAACATTTTTTAGCTAATGTCGTCCAATAAAATTTAAAAGTAATCCAAAGCGGGCGAGAACACTAATTAATGAAGTCATTATAATAGTACATTTTTAAGGGAAGGTTTACCATGAAAGTATTGTCTTGGATATCAGTTCTTTTGGGACTTGCAGGGGCATTCGCTACCTGCGGAAAGAGTCAAATAGACGAGCTGGCAACAAAAGCGTGTACAGTGAAGGAAACAACTTTTCACGGATGGAAATCCTTCTCATTGGAAAACGGGTTGGTGAAACTGGATATCGTTCCAGCTATTGGAGGTCGAATCATGAGCTACAACTTAGGAGACTATCCTTTTCTCTATGTGAAGGAAGCTGAGTTTGGAAAACTCTACAAAGCACCTGAATCCGAAACGCAAAGAGTATGGCACAATTACGGTGGGTACAAGACATGGCCCGCACCCCAGAGCCGCTGGGGTGGACCGCCGGATCCTTTGGGATCATTTTTGGATGGAGGTCGTTACACTGGACGAATTGTGCAACAAGGAGAAGAAGTCGTCGAGGTGGAGGTGGTCAGTCCAAAGGACACCCTGATCGGCATTCAGTTTACGCGAAGTACGCTCCTCCGTAAGGGAACAACCCGTGTGATCCTCAAACAAAAAATGACCAACGTGGTTAACAAGGCTGTAACATGGAGTATCTGGGATGTGACCCAGGTTCGGGGAAAACTTCGGGAGGACCTGTCCGGTCAGAAAGTAACCCACAATTCCGGAGCGTGGGCCTATTTCCCCCTCAATCCCAAAAGCATACATCCGAAGGGTTTTATTCGATTGGATGGGAAACCTAATGACAGCCAATGGTACCCGAACATCCGAGCAGGCATCTTTGGAATACAGTATCAGTTCCACAAAAGCAAAGTGGGTGCAGATGTTACTGATGGTTGGATCGCCTACGTGAACCAGTTGGATAACTACGTTTTTGTTCAACGATTTACTTACTTCCCTGAGAAGGAGTATCCAGATGGTGGTTGTTCGGCCGAGATATGGACCGACCCAAACTTCCCCTACATGGAGACCGAGGTCTTAAGCCCATTGGTGACTCTCCAGCCGGGTGAATCGTACAGTTTTGATGTCGAATGGGTAGCCTGCCGCTGCGCAGGACCAGTAATCGCAGTGAACGATTATGGCGTTGTAAGCCAGCACCTGAGCCTGAAGAAAGATTTGGGCAGCACATCTATTAGCGGCATTTTCGGCGTATATACTCCTGGCCAGGCAGTTCTAATTGGCAAAGATGAAAAGGAAAATGTTTTGGTTACCGAAAAACTGGGGACGGTCAGTCCTTTCGAAATGTTGACCCTGAACCGAACAATTTCTCTCCCCCAGGAAGTAACCACACTTGAGATTGCAATTCTGAATCTGCGGGGAGAGCGGATAGGTATTCTAGATAAACTCGCTATTACAGGAGACAATTATGGACATTCGGGGAATTGACCTTTTTATTGTAGTAGCGTATCTTGTAGCGATTCCGATATTTGGGGTCTACTTCAAGCGATATGTACACACAGAGCAGGATTATTTTTTGGCCGGCAAGATGCTTCCCTGGTGGGTTATTTCCATGAGCATCATAGGAACAAACATCGGAGCTTACGACTATATGGGGGCTGCTGGAGGCGCTTACCGATTTGGTCTGGCCCAGGCCAATTACGAGTGGATCGGGGCCATCCCAGCCATGATACTCTCGGCTCTGTTGTTTGTGCCTTACTACTGGAAGGCAGGCGTTTATACGGTTCCTGAATTTTTAGGGAAGCGATACAACACCGCAGTCCGGGTTATCGAGGCAATTCTCTGGGGATCTTTCCTCGCCTGTGTGCTGGGTGTCTTTTTCTGGGCCAGTGGCCTCATGTTAAACGAATATCTCGGCTTGCCGATTGAAATAGCTTTGATTGCAACTGCGTTGATAGTCGGAATTTACACCATCACGGGTGGGCTGGCTGCTGTTGCAATGACCGATGTTGTACAGCTCCTTGTGATGTTTATCGGCGGGATTGCGCTTACCATCTTAGGTCTCTGGACTGTAGGGGGATGGGAAGGTATGATTCAAAAGATCATACCTTCCCATCCAGATCACTTTAAGCTTTTTCTACCCTTAGATAACCCAACTTACCCATGGGCAGGCATGATCTTTGGTCTGGCTATTGTGCTTTCGCCTGCTTGGTGGTGTTGCCACCAGGCTATTATTCAACGGACGTTAGGCGCACGTGGCGAATGGGATGCCAAGGCAGGGATGCTCTTTGCCGCTTTCCCCAAAATGTTCATTCCTATGCTGGTCGTCCTACCCGGGCTTCTGACTCTTGCACTCAACCCGAACCTCGTCGGAGCAGATATGGACAAGGCATTCCCCTGGCTGATTAAAAACTTACTTCCCGCCGGCTTGGCTGGGCTTGTCTTTGCCGCGTTCATGGCAGCCTTGATTTCCAGTGTAGATTCCACTCTAAATTCAGCCGCTACCCTCTGGACACGCGATATATACCAACGTTTTTTGGTCAAGAAGGCGTCGGACAAACACTACCTCAATGTCGGGCGTATTCTCACCTTTGCTTTTCTCATTTGGGCGATTATTTTTGCTCCAGTAACCAAAAAGTTTCCAGGTATTTACGTGGCCATGCAAACCCTGCTTTCAATCTTCCAGGGTCCCACCTTTGCTATCACCTTACTGGGGATCTACTGGAAACGAGCAACGCAGTGGGGAGGTCTTGCCGGTTTGATCGGCGGTGTGTGCATCTCGACAACGCTCTTCCTTTTTGAAAAGTGGAGCTTCCTCTACGTTGCCTGGTGGTCATTCTGTGGATCGATCGTCATCAATATCATCATAAGTCTTATTACCCGGCCGGAGCCAACTGACAAGCTTCAGGGTCTGGTTTACGGATTGGTGATGAAGGACAAAACCCTTCAGGAAATACTGTCGAAACGAGCGAAGGGAGAAACAAATGAGTAACTGGTTTCGAAATCTTCCGCTTTTCTGGGCATTGCTAATCGCTGTTGCTGGATTTTTGGGAATGCTCATCTGGGCTTGGTTCAGGCCAAAGGCATATATCTATCAGGATGCACCAGACCAACGGTGGTGGCGAGACCTAAGAATCTGGGCCTCCCTGCTTATGCTCATTCAGATAGCGCTCTACGTAGTGTTTGGAACATGAAAGCTTGGAAAGAAAAGAACGAAAATGATCAAAAAAAAGACTACAAGACCAAACCAACAACAGTTTGAACCTTTACAGATCATGGGAGTTTTTTGGGTTGCCTTTGGGATTATCGTTTTGGCTGCCACCTTTTTTGTAAAAAGCACCGAATTTGTCCCCCAGAGCCGGGGAATTGTGACAAACATCATTGCAGGATTACTTCTCGTTGGAGTAGGTGTGTTTTCATTCATTAAAGGACGGATACGAAAGCAGAAAAGGACGGATTCCTATGTCGGCTAACCCCCTTTTTGTGTATCCCCTGCTCACAGAGGAAGAAGCCAAAAGTTGGTTTATCAACTCCAGCAGCCGTAGTTTCCTTTCCCGAATCGGGTACAAGAGAAAACAATGGATCCGTTTTGAACTGGTTTACCTTCCCTATTTCGTTTTTACGTACGGTGTTCACCGGGAAAATGAGAATAGAGAAGTCACTGTAGCAGTGGACGGACTGTGTGGCACGTTCACCTATTTTGATCTCAGTGGGTCTTATGAGGAAGATGGTAAGAAGAAAACGCTCTTTGCGCCGAAAATAAGTATGACGGAAGCAGAGAAGCTGGCATCGCAGGAATACCAGATGAACCTTCTCCAGACCCGGATACAAGGCCAAGGGGTGGGTACGAGGAGAAAACTCCTTCGGTGTCAGCTTGTTTACTATCCCTATTGGGTGGGGTATTTCAAACGAAAAGGAGTATTCGATTTCCAGACCTTGGACGGTGTGAATGGTCGTTCCCAGGGAATTCGAATGCGCAAGGTATTTTTAGCAGCATTTACAGGTAGGCAATTAAACAATCCAAAATAGGATCACAAATAAAAGGAAGTTCCATGAAGACATTTTTACTTTTTCTTACCTTTAGTTGGATGGTGTTTAACCCCGCTTTTGCGACTGATAATAAGAATCGAAATAAAATCGATTACAATAATTTCGTTAAATTCAGGGAAACAGATTATTCTTATCAAAAATACAGTGATTATTTAAAAACTACTCCCTTTGACGATGAGTTTAGATTGAGCCTGGTAGACCAAACACCAGGATACGGAACCACTCCAAGCGGGAATATCTTGGTTATTTTGAATCAGAAACTATATAATCCTGTTACCCTCGACGATATAGAAACTTATAAAAATGATCTCGAATCCGAAGGTTATTCAGTAAGCATTGTTCTTTCTACTAACTCTAATGATCCCGCTGCACTAAGGAATTTTTTGTATCAAGAGTGGACTACTAATAATATAGATGGTGCTTTTTTGATAGGACAATTACCAGTAGCCTGGTACGAAATGGCCATAACCAATGATGATGGTGATACCACTGGTTGGGATCAATTCCCCTGCGATTTATATTTTATGGACCTTGATGGCGAATGGCTGGACAATATGAATAGACAGGGTGTTTGGGATGATCACACCGGTGCCTTAGAACCCGATATCTGGATTGGGCGATTGTATACTTCTACTATGACTTATCATGGTGTAAATGAAACTATGCTTGTGGAAAGGTACCTGACTAAGGTACATCAATATCGGGAAGGCACTCTAAGGTTAAAAAATCAGGGCTTTAGCTATGTCGCGGAAGATTGGGCCGGTTTCCATATGGAGAACGAAGTCTTCAAGCTGTATGATGAAGTAACTTTTGTTAATGATGGCATCAATGGAAACGTTACGGCCGCCGACTATCGCCAACGTATTCGCGCCACTACAAATAACAAATATGAATGGATGTACCTGGCAGCTCATTCAAGTCCTACAGATCATTATTTTAAAGACGGATTATTTAACAGCGAAGAGATTGAACCTCTCGATGTTCAGATCCTCTTTTATTTGAATTTCAATTGTTCTGCGGCTCGTTTTACAGAGGATAATTGTTTGTGTAATTGGTACGTCATGCAAGACCCTTATGGACTATTATCAGTAGGCTCTACCAAAAGTGGTAGCATGCTGGATCAATATGATTATTATGAACAAATCGCTGCCGGTCATACTTTTGGTGAAGCTTTTAAATACTGGGGTGTTCGCCATTTCGAAATACGGGACTGGCATTATGGTATGGTTTGCATCGGTGATCCTACCTTGAAAATAAGTCGGTTTATGGCTAATCCAGGACCACGTTTCTGCTATGCCATAACCCCTGAGAGGGATGCCTTTATCAATTCGGCTACACCAATTTTTAAATGGACAACCGCAGATAGTGTTGATAAGTATATGGTCGAGGTAAGTCATGGGGATCAAATAATTTGGATCTCTAACCAGATTCCAGACACTTTAATCCAGATACCTGAAGGTTTTTTACAACGTGGCTTCAGTTATAACTGGACAGTAAAGGCCTATTCTGGAACAGAATGTATAGATTTTACACAGAAAAGAACGTTCACTATTGTAGATACTACCGAAGGCATTATTTCGGAATTCATTAATCCCGACTTTGAACAGGGGAGTTATGGCTGGACATTTGGTGACTTGAATCCCGAGGCCCAAATGATTGACACTACCCAGGCTCATAGTGGCAAAGCATCACTAAGACACTTTCTCGATAAACGTTATTACGCTTATACCAATCAGGAAATGGATGTTCCTAATAGTATCTATACCCTGCATGCCTGGGTCAAAACAAGTGGTGACCAGTACAGCTCAGTTATTGAGCTACGAAAAATAGGTGAAAATATTAATATTCAATTGCCCCAACAACCTACTCTTGATTGGACCAAAGTGAGTAAAATCTTCAAGGTAACCACCGGAAAGATATTTGTCGGTATCTACAGTAATGCTCCCGCTAATAGCTGGATAAACGTTGATGATATGTCTATCGTACGAGGAGCAGATCTCAGTGTCCCAGTTACTCTTATTGCTCCCCGTAATGAGAGCATCTTAACTGCAACTGATAATGTTTTGCTCGATTGGGAGGATATTCTGGGTAGTAGCGGGTATCGAGTTTTCCTATTTTGTGATGACCAATGCATCTTAGATAAGGACAATTTATCACAATCCCAATTTCAGATTCCAGATTCGCTGCTAAGTTATGGTAAAACTTATCAATGGTACGTCCGCTGGAAAAAAGGTGAATTGTATTCGGAAAGCTCGACTCTCTGGACGTTCAGCATTGCTACATCAGAAAAGACTGACTATTACTTATCAGACTTGATGCCAGAATATTATAGACAGGATTGGGGTACTCTCCAATTTGATAAAAGCTGCGACGGAAATACTATAACCATTGCTGGGCAAGAGTTTGAAAAAGGACTGGGAACACATGCTAATAGCATTATCCGTTATGATTTAAACGGGCACTTCAAATGGTTTACTGCTTGGATTGGTCATGATGATGAATCGAACGGAGGGAATGGAGTGACATTTGAGGTAAAGTTGGACGGTAGCACAATTTATAAGCCAGGTAAAGTATTTCAATGGGGTATGCCAGCAGAGTACATTAAATTGAACGTGAGTAATGGTGATAAATTGGAGCTACTTGTTCATAGTGGTGGAGATATTGACTACGACCATGCTGACTGGGCTGATGCAAAAGTTTGGGTCGATAGTGTTTATGGCGATGTTAAAAATATTGCCTCCCAAACCACACCACCCCAGAATATGGTTTTGCTTGGTAATTACCCTAATCCGTTTAATTCCCACACAACTATTTTATTTATTGCCCCACCTGAATCACCGATTTCACTAATAATCTACAACGTACTGGGAGAGAAAGTTAAGACTTTAATCGATCAGAAAAAATTGAGCGGAGCACAAAAGGCGATTTGGGATGGAACAGACAATTTGGGCAATGTTCTGAGCAGTGGAATTTATTTCTGCAAAATTTCTAATGGGAAGCAATGCAAAACATCCAAAATTCTTCTGTTGCGATAAGGATATTTTACAAAAGACACATGGTTATTCTTTGTGTCGTTCCGATAATCTCCATATTTCTGGTTCTGGGTTGTTCTAAACAGGATGGGGATACTATCACTTTGCGCTATATGACGTGGGATTCTGCCACTGGGCTTGAACCAGAACGGAAAATTATTCAGCGGTTTGAAGCTACCCATCCTAATATTAAAGTAAAACTGGAACCTAATTCCCAGGGTTATGAAGACAAAATTATTACCTCTCTTGTAGCTGGTAAACCTCCCGATGTGTTCCTCTGGTGGAACTTTACTAAGTTAGCTGAATTAGGTGGATTGGAAGATTTAACCCCCTATTTGGAAAACTGCTCAGATTTTTCTGTTGACATGTTCTATCCCAATCTGGTAAAATACAATTCTGTAAAGGGTCATATTTACGGTTTACCCAAAGATTTTACTGCCCGAGTGATTTTCTATAACAAAGACCTCTTCGATCAGGTAGGCCTTCCATATCCAAAAGACGATTGGACATGGGAGGAATTCTTGGAAATCGCCAAGAAACTAACTCATGATGATCAATATGGATTTTACGTATTTGCAGGTACGTATCATCTACAACCCTGGGTTTGGAGTAATGGCGGCGATCTTGTCTCTCCCGATGGCAATCAGGTAATAGGTTACCTCGATAGCCCGGAAACCATCGAAGCAATTAAGTTTTACACCGATCTCTATGTGCGGTACGGGGTTTCTCCATCAGGAGGAGCCGCTGCTTCTCTGGGCGGAGCGCAGAATATGTTTCTCACAGGGAAATTAGCCATGATGGACAACGGCCGCTGGCCAGTGCTCAAGTTGAAAAAAAGTAAGATTCGTTTTGGAACAGTATTGCCTCCACATCCCCAAGGCAAAAGATTGGTTACTGTGCTTCATTCTGCAGGACAGGTAATGGCTACCATTGGCAAACATAAATCACAAGCCTGGGAACTACTGAAGGCAATGTCCGATGAGGAGGCACAAAAAATACGTGCAGAGGCTGGTTGGGCTTTGCCTGCCATGCCTGCTTTAACCGAGAAAATGGGCTTGGATCGTGACCCAGTTGAATCTGCTTTCATCCGCGCAGTAGAATACGCCACTATCACCCCCTGCTTTCTCAGAACATCTGACTGGTGGGAATATTTTGATAAACCTATTACAGATGCCATCGATAAAGTATTGTTGGGAAAAGGTACCGTAGAGGAAGTATTGCCCCAAACTGCTCAAGAAATTGAAGCACGACTGAGAAGAAGGCGTTAACCTATGGAGTAAATGTGCAGTGAAAATATTACCTGAAAAGACGCGTCAACGAGAAACCCTCGAGGGTTATCTGGCTATTTCACCTTGGATTATCGGCTTTCTCGTATTTGTGTTCGGTCCCATTGTAGCTTCGCTGGTTTTGAGCTTCCATAAGTGGAATTTGCTCAAACCAGCCCAATGGGTAGGTCTAACGAATTACCAGAGCATGGTGAGCGATCCCCTTTTCTGGCAATCATTGAAGGTCACGTTTATTTATGCTGTGGTTAGTGTACCCCTGGGGTTAGTCACTGCTTTGTTGGTAGCTCTATTGTTAAATCAGAAAATCAAGGGGTTGGCATTTTTCCGAACAGTGTTTTACTTGCCCTCGGTGATGCCTACTGTGGCTGTTTCACTGATCTGGATGTGGATGTACAATCCAAAATTTGGCATTTTGAATTTTTTGATCAAAAAAGCGGGCGGCTTGTTGGGATTGAATTTAGAAGGACCAGAATGGTTGTACAGCACTACCTGGGTCCTACCAGCTCTTATTTTGATGAGTTTTTGGGGTATCGGTGGAGGAATGCTTATTTTTTTAGCTGGACTCAAAAATATTCCTGAGCAATTGTACGAGGCAGCACTGGTAGATGGAGCCGGTGCCTGGCAGCGGTTCAGAAAAATCACCATTCCTATGCTTTCTCCAACCATTTTTTTCCTACTGGTAACCGGAACAATTGGGGCATTTCAGGTGTTTA
>MZGM01000027.1 GCA_002085035.1 Candidatus Zhuqueibacterota bacterium 4484_219 | reverse complement strand
TTATTGATTTAGAATTACATGCAAGAGGTATAAAGGGTAGAGGACTCTATTTGCCGGAGGGTCATGCAAGAGCTATATGGGAAGGAAATAAATCGCATCTTTCCAGTAACCTTTTTGTTCAAATTGTTGAGCATGTAAAACGGTACGCACGAATTCAGTCTCGGCAAAAATTTTCTCTTCTATTGCCCCCATTCCCGGAAAACCGATCCATTGAAAAGCCCCCCATTGTGAAATTGGATAAGCTTGCTTACGAAGAGCGGCAATTGCTCTCCGAAAAGCATCGAAAATCCTTACCTGCCAGGATTTGCCTGACCGGGACTGCGTGTTAAACAAATTCTCATACATCGCTGTCAAGAATCTATTCCAAACTTCTGATTTTACTTTCCAACGTAACGTTACCATGGCTGGTACACCAGCATACACCCAACTTTTGCACAATAAGCTAAAAGTCTCATCACTCTGCGCCACATTATCTGGAAAAACAGGAGATTTCAGCATCAATAAATTAGCTTGTAAATTCAGCCCAAATATTTCATAAAGGCGTCGGTAACCATTTGCCGAAAGTTCTTCTCGGTGGCCTGATTCTTCGGCAGCACCGTTACCAGAGTGTCCGGCAATGAATTTGTACCAAGCTCCCCAACTATCAGTGCCTGGTGTCCCCGAAGTCGCCGATTTTGGTAACAGAAATAGTAATCCATCAGACTGGGCGTTAGAAAAACAGCAAAATCTTCCATCACAGGTTTAGTTTCAAATCTGTTTAAACCAGAGGGGATCGGTAAAGTAGAAAACGGTAACGACGATAGAGGAGCATCAGAAACAATAATCCACTCTCTTTTCTTCTGTAAAATTGACCAGACTGGCAACAATAGTTGTCGAGACAACGTTCGAGCTAAGCCTGAATCAGGAGTAGCATTCATCACCTGCAAGCGATAGCGTTTCACCTCCTGGGTAAGCCAACCTTTTGTTAGTGGTAAAACTATCTGAAAAACACTATCTGAAGTGATTGTCCACAAAACGGTACTGTCAGATTCCACAAAATAATCTAAAACAACCTGATTGTCTTTAAGTAATTGCTGAAATTCGTTGAGGCTTACAGAATAAGGCAACACCAATGCCAGTAACTGTGGTTCTTGTTTTTTCAACTCTGCAATTTGTTGCTGATAGTCTTTTTGTAGGACCTTCAAACTATCCTGTAACTTCTGGAGATGATCATAGCTTTGAGTTGAGCCGGACTCAATTTCACGAATAGCCTGGCTAAGGCGATCAATTTCTTTGGCTAAATAAACTAAATTGCCCCAACTTAACTTGTGTATTTCGCGTTTGAGATCAATCTTTTTTTGACGGAGCAAATCAATGCAGCGCTTACTGCGGTAGTGTTCCACCAACTGAATAGCCTCAGCTACCTGTTTCCGCTGTCGTCGTAGACGAATCATCTGGTGATAAAGTCGATCGCGATCCAAACTTTGAGCTGGGTCAAAACTCTCATTCTGCGCACTAACAGTCAAATTCTCTAAAACAAGCAATGCTTCCTGCAACCAGGGTTCAGGGTCTTCTAATCTGAAGGCTTTCCTTTTGGCAAACCGTGTCCGTGCTCGTATCAGGTCCCACAAAGATAAGTCTATTCGCCACACAATATCTAAATATCCTTTCTGCAATGCCAGATCACGACTATCCAAAAGATTCTGTTTAGCCTCATCCCAGAACTGAAAGGCAGAATAGACCTCGCCGAGGTTTTTCAAAATCAGCACCTGTTGACGAAACAAACGAAATCTCTTGGCCAGCTCCAACGCATGATCAAGATACAGCAATATCTGAGAGAGTTTTTCCAGAGAATTAATTTGAGCTGCAATAGCAGATTGTGTAGAATCAAGTCCGTATTGTTTAGAAGAAAGATTTGTTGCCGGATGATTGGCCAAAAAGCTTATGAGCCCAAGTTGATGATAAATAGCTACCCGTTGATCTTTCATACCCACTGGGATTTGTTTGAAATAATCCAGGCCAGTCTGGAGCAATTTTAATGTTTCCTGATAATCTATCTGAGGTACCCGTGCCTGTTCGTTCAACAGCCAGCAGATATTTGCCAGTCTGGCAATATCAACCAAATTAATAATAGCGCCGCCCCACATCTGGCGCTTGCGACACAGCTTCAGCGATTGTTGAAAATAGTCCCAGGCAACAGCATATTCTCCTAAATAAACATGCAAAACCCCCAAGTTGTTGAGCAGTATTGTTTCTCCAAGGAAATTTTTTTGCCGTCGAAAAATTTCCAATTTCTTATTAAGCGCCACTATTGCTTGTCGATAAAGTTTTTGGCCCGAATAACTTTTGGCTACAATAGAATACAACAGAGCTTTTTCGTCAGACAGAGTAAAATCCTTAGCCGCACGAGCCAAATCACCAAAAACCCCTAAACTTAGAACAGGAATAGAAAACCCTAAAAACTCAAGGCGAAAATACCCGGCTTTTGACTTCTTCTCTTTAATCTTGCCACTATATGAAATTTCAATTGCCTTTTCACAATAACGCAAAACCTCTTCATCATCACCCAGCATCTGATAATTGTAAGCAAGATTGCGATAAATTCGCTCTACCATAAGCGGTGATTTTTGGTACTGTTGAGAAGAAAGAACGTTCTGGAAAACCTCCGCAGAAGCCTCATAATCTCCCGATAACTGATAAGCTAATGCCAAACGCTGTAAGTTCAACAAAACATTATTCTGTTTTCCTAACTCACGGTACAGTTTAACAGCACGCTGCAGATAACTAATAGTATTATCCCAATCCTCTACTATCAATCCACAGTGACCTATCCGTTCATAGAAAATTGCCTCTTGGTTTTTACTAACAAAGGTAGAATCATATTTCAATTTCAGTTGGTAATAGCGATAAGCATTGGTAAACCCAAACTCTCCCAAATGGTAATAGTCATTAGCCACATTGAAAGCCAGAAGACTCTCCAATTTAGGATTCTCCTTTTCGTCATTAATAGCAATGGCGGTAGTTAATAGATCAATTGCTTTTTCGTACCACTGTTGCGGAGTAGGTGACTTGCGAAAAGTAACAGCGCGAAATGCCCATCTCAGGGAAGCAAAAAGACCGCCCCACGCTTTTGCTAAAAACGACCTGGGTCTCTGGCGTTTCCTTTTTTCTAACGTTTCCAGTGCCTCATAATTGTAGCTCAGGGTTAAGTAACCATAAACCAACCGATAGTTCTTAGTAAGAGCTTTCTCAATTAGCTGATTCGATTTCTGCAAAACTTTAATGTTGTTTTCTCCTTTGTAGGAATACGCAAGTCCCAAAGCGTAGAGAATATTTTCATTTTCTGGATGTTGCGCTACCAAATTTCGATATTCCAGAATGATCTCATCTAACTTGCCAAGCCGATAAGCACATTCGATGATACCACGATGAGCTTCTATGCTATTAATATCTAATTGGCGAGCTTGACGATAGCGACTCAACGCTACTTGAAAATCCAAGAAATGTTTTAATCGATCTGCCGAAGCAATCAAAGTAGCAATAAGTTTTTGACGAATCCACTTTCGTTGATAAGAATCCAAATCCTGGCGTTCGCAAATCTGTCGATAGATACCAATTGCAGCCTGAACATCATCAAGTTGCTGATGCAATTCGGCTAGTAATAATTGAGCACGTAACACCACCTCTGGCTGAGAGCCATATTTCTGGATGGTACGTTCTAACTCGTGAATGGCATTGCGATAATCACCTTGTCGGATAAGACAGGCAGCAATTCGTAACTGTGCATGACCAGCCAATTCGGAATAACGAGCATACTTCTGAATGATGTTTTGATAGCTTAAGATAGGATCTTCACCAAAAATGCTTTTAGCGACAAATTGCAAAATGCGGTAGATAGCTTGTCGAACTAATAAGCGCTGCATCGGATAGTTATCCAATACTTTTAAATAAGCTTCAATCACCTCATCTGATGATCCTACCATAGCATAGATGTCACCAATGGCTATTTGTGCCTGCGCTGCCCATTTACCGGAAGCCTCATTAGAATATTGATCCACAACTAATTGCAGTGAAGAGATAGCGCGGGAAAAATTTCCTTGCTGTAAGTACAATCGCCCAAGACGATAATGGACAATGGCCTGAAACTCGTCATCCTCGGGGTACCGTAGGGAAAGATTAATCAGCGAATCGATTTGCGCAGCTATATTGTTTGTTGTCAGGGATATTTGTTCTAAACGTGCTAACCGGCACCGATTAGAATATTCGAGGATAACTCGTTTGCAGATTGCCTCCGCTGCAGACTTTTGCTTTAGCTCTTTCAAAGTATGAATTGCTTCTACCAATGCAGATAGCACCGAAGTAGTATCATCGGGGAAAAATTCCCAAACCTTCCGCAAGGCCAACAACCGCCGACGCAAAAACGCCTCCCGATTCTGTTGCCAAATCGTTTGAAAAGTAGTATCTCCTTCGTCGAGAAATGTCGTGATGAAATCAAGTGGAAATTGCTTATGAACATACTGCAACTGTCGAGCACCATTTGACTGATATTGATCTGATGTTCCAGGATAACGATCTTCAGGCTGTGAGTAAAAAACTGGCACACTACCCAGCGAAGGTATTCTCCAGATGTCGAAATTTCCAGTACGTCGAGAGATGAAGTACAATTTCTGATCAAACTCTGCACAAGGCATAAAATCGAAGAAATCTCCTGCTGTCAGCTGCCACTCAGTCTGTGCACTCCTTAAGCTGTCCCAAGATGAAATCTGGTAAAGCAACCTGAACTCGCTAATCTGCAGTAAGTTTTGGATGTTACGTTTGAATAGGATTGGGTTGTCGCGCAAAGTAACTTTACCATCACCATCGGTATCTGTACAATAACGACTGAAGTAAAGGGCATCACCTTGGCGAGACCAGAGAGGGAATCCTTCAATCCAGGAGTTTTTAGTGACAGGAATCGCCAGATCAGCGTTTTTCGGAATAGATGATTCTATCCTGGCAGGAACGATGTAGATGTTTCCTGCTTTCTGCCCTTTTCTAACAGAGCTGAAAGCAATCCATTTACCATCGGGAGACCAGGAGGGGGAAAAACCTCCTGCATGAGTTAGAGGATAGATTTTGTGACCCCGTAGCTTTAAAATCCAAATATTTCTTTGCCCGCTGCGGTCAGATGTAAAAGCGATTGAAGAACCGTCGGGGGAAAAACACGGTTCACCATCGTATCCCAAATAAGTGGTAACAGGGTAGGGTTTGCCTTTTGGTCTGGGGGGAGTACTTCCTAATTGCAGGGGTAAAATCCACAGATCACCTTCAGCATCCCGACGTCGGGAGACGAAAACAATCTTTTTACCGTCGGCTGCCCAATGAGGGTCCAGATCATCAGCTCGATGGGTAGTGAGTTGACGAAGGAGTCCACCTGTGACCGATTTGACCCAAAGGTCAAAGTTACCGCTGCGGTCAGAAGCAAAAACTATCCATTGCCCATCTGGAGAAATAGAGGCAGCAAGGTCATTACCCGGATGAGTAGTAACCGCATGGAGTCCCTCGCCAGGATATTCCAGCAAGGCCTGGTAAATAGTGGCGTATTGAGAAAACACCAGACCTGGCAACAGAAGTAAACAACTACTCACCCCTCTAATTAATGTCCTTGCCCAACATCGTATCACTTTGCTTTTTTCACCCATTGGCCATCTGGCAACTGAATCCACGTTCCGGGTTCAGAATTTTCTCGATTCATCTTGGCAAATATGGAACACACCTGTTTCCTGTCGGTATCCTTAAGATTCGGGTTAATCTCCAGTACCCGGTCTATGATAATCTCACGGTCGCGATTCTCTTCGGCTACAATTTCTTGCACTCGTTTGGCCAAAGTTACATCTTGTGCTATCTTCTCTGGGTGAATGATTTCAAGAAATCCGCGGTTATTTTCACCCACAATTTCCAACCGTTTAAATTCGTCAATATCGTCTTTATTAAATTTACGGTTCTTAATTGCCTGGATTACTCTTCTTTTCTCGGCTGACATTACCGGCGTTTTCTTTCCCCTACCAGGTACCATCCGAGCAGAAGCTAATAATTGAGTGTCACTTTCAATCTCTTGGTAAGTACCAATAACTTGTTTCTCTAAAGCGGTTTTCTCGCCGGTCACCTTAATCTCTGGTGTTTTAATACTACAACCACCAAACCAAAGAGCTACTGCAGCAACAAAAATGAATGTTCTTTTCATAACTCCTCCAATATTTGTGAGTACAACATAAAGGACAAACAGCCAAAATTAGTTCAAAGCCATTAATAAGTAGATGGCTGCTTAGTCTTTTCCAGGTAGGTTTTCAAAACAGCCTTAATACGTCTGCGATCTACCAGGTGATTTTGAACACAAATGTCACGCCACAGATTCAGAAGACTAACCCCGACACTACCATGAGCCAAATAATCAGGAATAATCTCCACACCTGTTTTTAGTTGTTTTTGTCCCATACGAAAAACCTGGTAATTCCAGGAAGTATCAGAAGATTTTACAATTTTATCCAGTACATCCTGACGCACAGTCATAGACCCAAAAGAGAATGCCGCTTCCATCTGTAAATTGAAGCTTGTAATAAAACGGGCTAACTTGTAAGAAAATTTAGGATCAGGAGAAGTAACAGGTATCCCCCAATACCAGCCATGGAGAGCGGATTTACGTGTGCCTATCCGCTGAGGCTGTCCATCTGCTCCAATTTCCAACGAAACTCCCTTGGGCAACACCGCTATTCCAATACTATCAAAATACTGCCTGCTTTCATTAATACGGAACAATTCATTTGGCTGGAGATAGGCAACAAAAACATGTTTCCGAATAATTTGCCACAAGATTTCATTACCTGCCCACCCTGAGTCCCACATTTCAGGATGATAAAACTGTTCTTTCACGAACAGGCTTTCCCATTGTAACATGTCCACAACCGGATCAGCCAACAGGGAGGAAAGGTTACTTTTATTTCCACCCATTGCAAAAATGCGAGTCACCAACTCATGGACTGTTCCAGCATAGTACCGACCGCGATGAGCTAATCGTGGAACCAACAATCCATCGTAAGGAGTATGAGAAAAGTAGTACCCCACCACTACCAGATCGAAAAAGTCCCATTGATTTGGATCGGCCTCGAGCTGATAACCACGTGGTAATCCAAAACGATTGTAATTTCTCAATAGTGTATTAATTTGAGTACGATAGATACTCCAATGTTGTACTACCTCGCGTACTTTTGATTTCACATAGAATAACAGAAACACCTCCAGACGATCTGGCAAATAATAGTACTTACCATCGATTTTGCATTCAGCTCTTGCTACTGATAAATATTCTGAGAAATCTGTTTCAAGTTTTTCTGGGTTACAAACTTCAATAAGTGGCTTGATCAGACCTGATTTCACCAAAGATTTTGCCATCTCCGAAGGTACACACACTAAACCAACGTTTTTCTCTCCAGTCCGAGTTTCTAATCGTAAAATTTCTGGTAAGTTCTCCAGTTTATTGGAAGTAGATATTTCAATTTTCCAATTGTGTTTCAAACCAAACTTCTTTACATGCTGATTCAACCAGACTTGTTGTGCTTCTGGCACATAAACAAACACTGTCATCTTTCTGAACCTTTCGACTCGGCACGATAGAGCTACTGAGAAACAGACAATCAAAATAGTTGCCCAAACTACTTTTGTCCCATAAACACAATTTCTTTTCCCTCTCTGCACAATCTTAACATTCCTTTCAAGTTTTTTTGGTTTTTTGAACATTTTTCAATTTTCAGGCTGTTGCACTAAAATGATCTGCAAGTCCATAACATTGGTTCCGGTAGGTCCAGATTGAAACAAATCCCCTATTGCTTTGAAATAGTGGTAGGAATCATTATTTTGCAAGTAAGCTTGAGCATCTAAACCCTTATTTTGACCGCGAGCAACTGTGTCGCCGAAAGCGAAAGCGCCAGCAGCATCAGTAGGCCCATCAGTGCCGTCGCTACCAGCAGACAGGACCGCTACATTATCCAGTCCCTGCAAATCAAGAGCAATTGCTAATGCCAGCTCCTGATTTCTTCCTCCTAATCCCTCTCCTCGAATAGTAACAGTAGTTTCGCCTCCAGCGATAATACATGCAGGCGGAGAGAGGGGATTGCCAGAACGAACAACTTCTCGGGCAATAGCTGCTAACACACGAGCAACTTCCCGCGCTTCCCCTTGAATAGAAGAAGAAAGAATCAACGTTCGATAGCCTAACGTCTTAGCTTGCTGATAAGCTCCTTGTAAGGCCTGGTAGTTATTGCCAATAATAAAATTCTTTACTTTGGAAAATACTTCATCACCTGGCTTAGGGGTATCAGATTGTTTCCCTTCCAGGGCTGCAGTTAAAAATCGGACTGCCCTTGGAGGCAATCTATCCCAAAGATGGTAGCGATGTAAAACTGCCACGGCATCTTTGAAGGTACTGGGATCTGGAACCGTGGGTCCGGAGGCGATAATATCAACTGGATCACCAATAACATCGGAGAGAATAAGAGAAAAAACCTGAGCGGGATAGGCATGGCGTGCAAGTTGTCCGCCTTTTACTTGTGAAAGATGCTTACGCACCACATTTATTTGTTCGATAGGAACTCCATTGTTCAGCAATAAGGTAGTAATCTCCTGTTTATCGCGCAGGGTCAAACCAGTAGAAGGAGCAATCAGTAAAGCTGACCCTCCACCTGAGATTAGTACAAAAATCGCGTCTCTTTCTCCTACACTTTGTACCAGGCGAAGAATTTCTTTTGTTGCTTCCACCCCAGCTTCATCAGGCACCGGGTGTCCTGCTTCTCGTACAGTAATCTTTTCCAATGGCAACCCATGCCCATACTTGGTAATCACTATGCCACCGGCTAAATATTTAGCTAGGATTTCTTCAAGAGCTTTAGCCATTCTTGCAGCCGCTTTACCTGCCCCTACTACCCACAGTTTACCAACTTTGTTCAACGAAAATGAACAGTTTCCAATTTGGGCCAGTTCATCGTTCACTTGTACCCATTGTTTTACTATTCTTTCTGGGTCAACCGCTGCTACTGCTGCCGTAAAGATGGTCATCAACTCGCTTTTCGCTTTTTCACGGAACGAAGTCATTATTTGGTACTCCCTGATGTAATGACTATCTTTTATCAAAAAGGCTATTTTGGGTACTAACCATATCCAGAATGAATTGCATAGGAATACGAGGAATAGCCACCTTACCACCTGCGATTCGAATTGGAATGTACCAGGGCTGCCGCAATTCAAAAGTAGGATAAAAATTACCATGACGAACCGGAAAAGACAACAATTTGGGTTTGAAACCTAAACCGATTAATCGTCGAACATATTTAATGTTCTGTTCAGCTCCCCGGGGATCAATACTTTTTAACAAATTATCTGTGGCCTGGGAACCAATATCGGTAATTTGCAATTCACCTTCCACCTCCATTTTTTCCCCAGGAGCCAGTCCCCGACCAGAAAAATTAATGGTACCTGCAATTTCAGCAGATTCTTCTTTAGCCGTAGCTGTACCAGGAAACTTAGCAGAGTTGATCCGAGCAATTTGAGACCGAAATTGATAACTCATATCTTCCAGCGAACCAGACCCTAAATCTATCAAGCACTGGAAAGCAACATTTCCTTCATAAAGTTTCATGCTAAGCTGAGGAATATTGACCAAACCGTTAGCAAAGCTCATTTGTGCTTTAATATCAGCAATACGATACTGCATTGCACGAACACTGTCTATTTGCAACGTGGAATAGTAGGGGACAACACCAGAAAGATAGGGTTCCATCTGAGAAAAGAGTGGCAAATACCAGGCAGGAAGGGAACGCCGCGAGGAACTAACCAATAAAGAATTCTCCAAATCGAACATCTGGGAAAAAGGTACGCTGCCATGGATCCCGTACACCGCGATGTCCTGCCCTATACGAGCATTTAAATTACGAAAATCTACTGCTCCATCGAAGATAAGGATATCAACATTATCAGATTTGGAATAAATTCGGCAATTAGCTGCAAAATCTCCACCAAGTGCCACATCGGTCAGTAACGGTACGTATTCGAGAGCCTGAAAATTCATCCAGATTTTAAAATCATAAAGAGGATAAACTGCCATGCTATCGATCAGGCC
>MZGM01000026.1 GCA_002085035.1 Candidatus Zhuqueibacterota bacterium 4484_219 | reverse complement strand
TCAAGTCCAATAGTAGGCTCATCTAAAATAAGTACTTCAGGATCGTGGATCAAAGCTTGTGCCAGTCCCACACGTTGCCGATATCCCTTGGAAAGTTTACCAATAATGGTTTTCCGGACATCATTAATATGACACATATCAAGTACTCTGTCCACACTTTTTTTACGCTCTCTGGAAGCAACGCCCTTGATCTTGGCTACAAAATCCAAGAATGATTCAACAGTCATCTCTGGGTATAGTGGTGGATTTTCGGGTAGATAGCCAATTCGTTTTCGTACTTCCATAGAATCATTAAAAACATCATACCCGGCAATTCTGGCAGTACCACTTGTAGCTGGCATGTAGCAAGTCAAAATACGCATAGTAGTAGTTTTCCCAGCGGCGTTGGGACCAAGAAATCCTAAAATCTCTCCCTTTGCTACTGAGAAGGTTACATCACTAATTGCTACTTTTGAACCATAGTACCGCGTTAGATGCTGAACTTCAATCAAAAGAGATCGCCTCCTTTCTCAACAAATTTAACGTCGAATACCTAACTTCTTGATTAAAGCCCGGTATTTCTCCATGTCTTTGCGAATAAGGTAATTTAGCAACCGCCTCCTTTGTCCCACCATTTTAAGCAATCCTCGTCGCGAATGATGATCTTTAGGATGCGTTCGAAGGTGGTCAGTAAGTTGATTAATTCGCTCGGTCAATAAAGCAATCCGCACTTCCACTGCACCAGTATCTCGCGAATTAGCCCCGTACTTACTAATGATTTCTTGTTTCTTTTCAGCTGTTAAAGACATTTTTCCTCCACTTAGTTTGCATCTAATCGCTTGAACAACTCAATTGCTTTTTGTTTGTCTTGTTCCAGTTGTTGAATCAATTGTGGCGCTGAAGCAAATTTTTTTTCGTTTCTTAACTTCTGAACAAATTCAAGTTGTAGCTTTTGATCATAAATGTCTTTCTGAAAATCTATGATGTGAACTTCGATGGTTCTGGGGGTTTCCTGGAAAGTTGGACGAGTACCAATATTAGCGATGCCTTTCCAAAGCTTGTTCTGCAAATTTACCAAAACAGCATAGACTCCATCGCCAGGTACTAATTTATTCGTATTATTAAGTTGGAGATTTGCGGTAGGAAAGTTCAAAATTCTGCCGCGCTTTGTACCCCCTATCACCCTTCCGGTTAGGCAATATCTTCGACCTAACAGTCCATTGGCACGCTCGATTTCGCCATTTAATAAATAACGACGAATAGTCGTACTTTTTACCACTTCGCCATTTACCACCATTGGTTCTACTACATTCACAGCATAACCAAAACGTTTAGAAAGAAGCTTCAGAGTTTCGATATTGCCAGATCTTTCCTTTCCAAAAGCGTGATCATAACCAACAACAATATCTTTGGCACCAATTTTTTCCACTAATATTTTTTCCACGAATTTGTCGCCTTGCATGTTAGCAATTGGTTGAGCAAATGAAAGAACCAACACACAATCAAGTCCTAATTGCTTTAGAATCTGGAGTTTTTCATCCAGGGTTGTTAAAAGAAAAATAGGGATTTTCTTATTACTGATGACAGATTGGGGATGAGGCTCAAAAGTGACCAAAACAGTAGTTCCCCCCAACTTCTTTTTCTTTTGGAGCAAATGTTGAATCAATTTCTGATGCCCTAAATGGACACCGTCAAATGTTCCTATTGTTACAATGGGGAAGTTACACTCCTCAATTTCATCAAGCTGGAAAAATATTTTCATGCCTGTTTTAGAGTCAAAAACTCAGTTAAATTTAACGATTCTGAAATATGAAATGTTCCAACTCGTGTCCGGATTAATGATCTCAAATATCCACCCACCCCCAGTTTCTCACCAATATCTCGTGCTAAAGCACGGATGTAAGTTCCCTTCGAACAGGTTACCTCGACAACAATTTTGGGAAGATTAACCTCAACTAACCGCAATTCATAAATGGTAATCTTGCGTGGCTGCGGTTGGACCATTTCGCCGCGACGAGCTAATTGGTACAACTTCTTACCGCGGTATTTAATAGCGGAAAATAAGGGTGGAATTTGCTCACTTTCACCAACAAATTCTTCACATACTGCAGCAATTTCTATTTCCGAAAAATGCTTAACTGGTTGCTGACTGATTACCCTCCCCTCAATATCAAGTGTATCAGTAACTTTACCCAATTCGATTTCGGCTAGGTACTGTTTATCTAAAGCTAAAAAGTCCTTTGCTTTTTTTGTACTTTTTCCAGTTAGAATTAATAGAACGCCGGTAGCAAAAGGGTCAAGAGTTCCCGCATGTCCTACCTTTTTGATTTTAAAATGACGGCGAATTTTATTTACTACATCAAATGAAGTCCATCCCTTCGGTTTGTTGATGTTGATAACTTCGCCAGCTTCGAAATCGAAATTGTTCAGTGTACGCTCATTTATCACTTTTTGTTTGTTGGATTAGTTTCTCAATCTTTTCTGCATATTCCAGAGTGTCGTCCCAGAAAAATTGCAATTTAGGAATGTAGCGTAGTGAAAGCCTTGGTTTCAATACACTTTGAATAAAAGTACTGGCATGGTTAAGACCGTTTAATGTATCGACACGCTGTTGTTCAGTGCCGAGTATGGTGCAGTAAATCCTTGCTGAGCGCAAATCCGCACTTACTCGCACTTGGGTTATGGTAACAAATCCGATCCGCGGATCTTTAATTTGGCGAAAAATAATGTTGCTAATCTCACGTTTTAAAAGATCGGCGATTTTCAATAATCTAGTATTAGCCATTGTTTGAATTAATAAATATCTACTATATGGTCAATAACCTCAAGTCGCACATCACCCTCGATAAGCGTTAGAATTTGGGTAAAGGCACTATCAATAATCTTGCGGTCGTTACAAATAAATGCTATCCCCAATGTTGCGCGTTGCCACTTATCATTTTTATCTATCTCGGAAACCGAGACGTTAAACTTATTACGAATTCGCGTTTTGACACTTTTTAAAGCAAATCGTTTTTCCTTTAATGAGGTACAGCCTGGGATGTAGAGTTCAATCTGACAAACTGCTACCATCATGTTAGGGTGTCCTCTTCGACCTTTTCCGGTTTTCGTTTAACTTCTACAACTTTGTAAGTTTCGATATGATCTCCTACTTTGATATCGTTGAAGTTCTCGATTCCAATGCCACACTCAAATCCAGCTGTTACTTCACGCACATCTTCTTTAAATCGTTTCAATGAGCTAATACGGCTTTCATGAATTACTTTACCCTCACGTACTACTCGTGCTTTGTCATTTCGGTTTATTTTCCCTTTCAGTACGTAGCACCCGGCTATAGTTCCAACCTTTGGTATTTTGAAGATCTGTCGTACCTCCACTATCCCTACGAGTTCTTCTTTTTCTACTGGTTCTAACAACCCTTCTAATGCAGCCTTAATATCATCAATGGCATCGTAAATGACTGAATAAGTACGAATGTCAACACCTTGACTTGCCGCCAAGTCGATAGCTTTGGGATTTGGCCGTACGTGGAATCCAATGATTATTGCATTTGAAGCAGAGGCTAATAGCACATCTGTTTCTGTAATAGCGCCGGTCCCTTGATGTAAGATTTGAATAGTAATTTCGTCAGTTGACAATTTTGTTAAAGCATCACTTAATGCTTCTGCTGAACCGGCTACATCGGTCTTAAGAATGAGTTTTAATTCCTTGATTGCTTTTTCAGAAACGCGCCTGGCGAATTCATCTAAAGTTATGCGGGAAGTTTTGCGGAAATCTTGCTCACGCTTTGCCTGCCGCCGTTTTAGGCTAATTTCTCGAGCTTCACGCTCGGATTTTAAAGCAAACAAAATGTCGCCTGCCTCTGGTACCTCGTTAAAACCAACAGTTAATACTGGTGTTGAAGGCAGAGCTTTTTCAACTCTGCGATTACGTTCATCAAACATGGCACGTACTTTTGCGAAATAAGGACCAGCAACAACTGGATCACCAACTTTCAAAGTACCATTCTGCACCAGCACAGTAGCAACAGGTCCTTTGCCTTTGTCTAATCTAGATTCAAGAATTACCCCTTTGGCCAAACGGTTAGGATTGGCTTTCAATTCCAACATCTCGGCCTGAAGAGTAATCAATTCAAGTAGCTGATCAACATTCGTACCAAGTTTAGCTGAGATTTCCGTACAAGGATATTTTCCACCCCACTCCTCCACCAATATTCCAACTTCAGAAAGCTGCTTCTTGATAAGTTCGGGATTGGCAGTTGGTTTGTCGATCTTATTAATAGCGACGATTATAGGAACCCCTGCAGCTTTAGCATGGTTAATTGCTTCGATGGTCTGGGGCATAACGCGATCATCAGCAGCTACTATTAGAACTACAATATCGGTTATCTGAGCCCCGCGTGCCCTCATAGCTGTGAAGGCTTCGTGGCCAGGGGTATCTAAAAAGGTAATCTTCTTGCCATCAACTGAAACTACGTAAGCACCAATATGTTGAGTAATGCCACCTACCTCACCAGCCACAATATTACTCTTGCGAATGTAGTCCAGTAATGAAGTTTTACCATGGTCAACATGACCCATGATGGTTACTACTGGGGGCCGCGGTTCTAAATTGTCTGAATCTTCTTGTTCTAACTCTTCCAGTAAATCCACTCCATATTCGTCCATAGGTTGCACTTCATAGCCAAATTCATCTGCAACCATCATAATAGTGTCCATATCCAGACGCTGGTTAATTGTAGCCAGCATCCCCATTTCCATCAATTTTTTAATGACTTCAGTAGAATCAACATCCATGCATTGAGCTAATTCAGCAACCGAAGCAAACTCATTAATCCTGATTACGTTAGTGGGTTCTTCAACAACTTCTTCTTCAGCAGCCTTTACCCTACGACGTTTCGGTTTCCCACGCTCCTCCATCATGGCCATGGTCTTGCGAATAGTTGCTTCAACCTCAGCCTCGGATGCGCGGGGACGTTTTGCTTTGGCCTTTTTACGTTTAACTTTTTGAGCAGCTTTAGCCTTCTCTTCGGCTACACGCTCTTTTTTCTTGCGGCGACGACGCTGTCGCTCGGACTTTTCGGGAGCCTTTTCTTCTTTTTGGGCTGTTTCTCCCTCTCCTGCTTTGATCTTCCGAACCCGAACTGTAGGCTCACCTTTAACAACTGGTTTGGCTTTATCTTCTTTTTCTTCTGGTTTTACCTCGGCAGTGGTAGCCTCCTCAACAGCCGAAACTGTCTTTTCTTCAACCTCTGCTGGCTTCTTATCATGTCCAATTGCGTGTTCAACTTCCTTCTCGTGAGCAGCTAATAACGTCTTCAGACGTTCCTTGTCCAGGTGTCCTTTTTCTGCTTCAGCCTTTGGTTTATGCTGAACCTGCTCTTCGGTAGGTTCTTCTCCAGATACCTTTTCTTCACTAGGCGGTATTAACTCTTCAAGTGATGGTCGGGTAGAAGTCAACTCCAAGATTTCCTTTGCCACCCGACGTTTACGCTCTTGCTCTTTTTCACGACGTTCAAGTAATCTTTTACGGAAATCAAATTCTGGTTCCGACGTTTCAGCAATCTCGTGCTTGAATTCACGACAAATTTCTTCGTACATGTCCTCGGTAATAGAACTCATAGGGTTTTTTACCTTGTAGTTCTGTGCCTGAAGAAACTCCAACAAAGACTCGATAGAAACATGAAGCTCCTTGGCAACTTGAAAAACACGCCTTTTCTTGGAACTTGAAGAAGAAGTTGTCGCTTTTTTTTCTAAAGTTTCGCTCATTATTTCTCAACACAGTTTTTAATAGATTCAAAAATTTTATCGGCCTTTTTTTCTCCAATACCGGGAATTTCTAACAATTTCTTTTTACCAGCTTTCAATATCTCCTCAGCTGTGTGGAAACCTGCCTGTTCTAACTTGGACAACAACACCTTCCCCACACCTGGAATTTGAGAAAGATCAGTTTCTTTTTGGGGTCGTCCCATCATTTCCTTGTAATCAGACTCTTTGATGGTTTCAATCTCATATCCTGTCAGTTGAGATGCTAATCGTCTATTGGTACCACCTTTACCAATAGCTAACGAAATCTGATCATCTGGCACAATAGCAACAGCCGTTTTAGTTTCCTCATTGATGATTACATATGAAGGTTTTGCTGGACTTAAAGCGCGAGTTACAAATATCTGTGGTTCGCTGCTCCAGTTGATAACGTCGATCCTTTCATTGTTCAGTTCTTTTACAATTGCCTGAATACGAATACCTTTCATTCCTACGCAAGCGCCCACAGCGTCGATGCGCTTGTCATTAGAATATACAGCAACTTTACTGCGTTCGCCGGCTTCTCGGGCAATACTTTTAACTTCGATGATACCGTCGTAAATTTCTGGCACCTCAATTTCCAGAAGTCGTAATAGGAATCTGGGGTCACGGCGCGAAACGATGATTTCAGGCCCCTTGTTAGTTTCTCGGACTTCTTTAATTACACTCCGCAAAGTTTTGCCCCTTTTGTAACGCTCGGTTGGAATCTGTTCCGATTTTGGCAGAATTACCTCCGTCTTGTCTACATTTAGATAGATTTCATCACGATTGATCTGGCGAATATCTCCGACAATAATCTCCCCTACCCGGTTGACGTACTCTTCATAAATGTGCTTTTTTTCCAAATCACGCAGGCGTTGACTGAGATTTTGCTTAGCAGCAATAATCAACCGACGCCCAAAGGATTGAGGAGCAAGAATTTCCACATATTCGTCGCCAATTTCCAGATCAGGCTCCAGTTTCCGGGCAGTCTCTAAATCAATCTCTTTAGTTGCGTTTTTTACTTTATTTACAATAACTTTATTCTGGTAGATTTCGATCTCGCCTTTGTCCACATTTACAAAAATATCAAAATTTTCTGTAGTACCATATTTCTTCTTAATCATCATCAGAAGCACATTCTGAAGAATCTCCGCCAAAACCGTCCGATCCACGTTTTTCTCTTTAGACAGCTGAGCAATGGCCTCGGCAATTTCGATCTTCATTAGAATCTTTACCTCCTTAACAAAAGATTACCATTTTAATTTTTGTTTAGCAGTAATAATGTTTTCATAGCGAATTTTATAAATATTTTCTAGTGACCGAATAGTTACATATTCCATCGAGGCTTCGTCAATCTCCCCTTCCACTCGATGCGTACCTAATTCATTTCGATAATCTATGCGAATTTCTTTCCCTAAATTGCGTTGAAAATCTCGAAAGCTTTTTAAAGGTCGGTCCACCCCTGGTGAAGAAACTTCCAGACGATAACCTGCCCCTAACAATCTTTCCAGTTTTTCAAGAGTTAAAATACGTTTACTCAAGTTGACACAGTCATCGATAGATATTCCACCTTCGCGGTCGACATAAACTACCAAAATACGACGTGTCGGTGGCCCTTTAATTTCCACATCCACAATCTCGGCACCGTAATCAGAAATTACAGGCGAAATAGTTTCAACAGTTTGAACTTTAATTTGTTCTTTTATCAACTTGGTTTACCCTGATTAATAAAGACCATAACAAAAAAGTGGGTTTTTTAACCCACTTTCACTTGAGGTAATATAATAAAAAAAAAATAATTTTGCAAGAGAAATATTTAATAAATTCAATTTTGTGTTACACCTGCCAGTCGTACCTTTCGAAGTCCTCGTCTGGCACTTGGAAAAGAATAAGCTCATTTTCTGGCCAGGTCTCTATTGAGTTTCCGGCCTTAAAGATACGAACCCTGAATCCAACTACTTCTTTTGTTGACGCTTCTATCAATTTGAACGGAACTCCAGTCTCAAAGAAATCTTTGTAACCTGCAGTAACATGTTGTGATTTCGGTAGCCAACTATCTTTTTCCCTGTGCCAGATCATCCCATCGCTTTTCCCTGACAGGAGGTCCGTCAATCCGAAAACTAAGCGGTAAGGTTTGGGACGCAAAATTTCGATGATTAATTCCAGCTCTGGGGTTTGAATCTTGTCCCAGGATACTTTAGGATCAATACGAAAGTAACACGATTCCAGATTGAAACCAAAATAGATGCGGTAAATTAGTTGAGAAGTTTGATGCATGGCAGTGCCGCGTTGAGTTACGTCGAAAATTCCTGCTCCCAGCCATTCAAAGTAATTAGTTTGTAAACCGTCCAGAACAGGTTCAATAAACCCTTTTGGTGGAACGGTGATAACCTTTTTGTAAACATCTTTATGAATAGGATGATAGAGTAATGGGGGTGCATCCTGACCTAAAATTTTGAAAACATGGATAAGGTGATTACGAAACAAGGCGTCAAACTCTTTAGCGTTTTCGGTAGAATGATCATCTCCATACCACCACCACCAATCTGAGCCCTCGGCAATAAAAATCTCCTCTTTTGCTTTTTGCAATATTTCTGGAGGATATTTTCCAGATTGTTCGGCAGTTTTTAAGGCTTGACGAGTTTGATAAAGATACTCCCAGGCCAGATTGTCCTCAGGATGTCCAATCCAGATAGAAAAATTGTGATTAATCCACGAACCGGGAAAAACCGACGCCAGCCTGGGGAAGTCTTGCTGAGTCTTGATGAATTCACTAAAAGTTATAGTCTGAATTAAAGGTTCTTGCGAAAGGCGTTCATAAAGAGCCTGCAGAAACGGACGTCCATTATGAGGATAAAATTCCCAACAGTTTTCTCCATCCAATATGACTGAGACAATGGAGTGTGCTAAATACTCTTCACCACGGGTTTGCAAAATTCTTTCTCGAATTTGTAAAACGCGCGACACAAAATCGGTAGCTGCTTTTTTCGCCTCCCAATTTTGGTAGACAAATCCAATTAAATCCGAAAGTGTATGATCGCGAAAGAATAAATTAATTTTTCCTTTTTCGGTTTCATAAACGTATGATTGGTAAAGAACCTCTCGTTGCTCTACTTGCGGGCTTTTTGACAATCGAAGACTCTGGAACAAAATTTCTTCATCGGATGCTGCCCACTGAATACCGTTTTCGATAGCAAGTTCCAACACCTGTTCGCTAATACTGCCCTCTGAAGGCCAGATCCCCCGCAACGGAATCTGAAAGAGGTTTTCAAAATAGAGTTTTGCTTTTTCTAACTGAGAATTGGCATCTTCAGGATAGCTGAAATGGTGTAGTGGTAGAGTTATGGAGGGCATGGAGATTTTTGCAATATCAGTGTCACACAATAGAGGCAAAATCGGGTGGTAAAAAGGTGAAACAGATAATTCAATCTGACCCCGTGATGCTGCCTGTTTATGTTTGGGAATTACCGCCGCAAGGATGTCTCTTTGGGCGGTAATCAATGTCTGTTTATCCGCTTCTGTAAAATTACGGTTCTTTTTTATGAGGTCAATAAAAGGACTTTTCGATTTGTGTGCTTCGCCGGTCCAACACAGATTGTACCAAACTTGTAGATCTCGAAAATCCTGATTTGAGATGTTCGCGATTGGCCATAAAAAAGTGTTTGAGAATGAATGCCTTCTGCTCTGTAGTTAAATCTTCAGGTTTAGTTAGAGTTAATCGAAGGATTTGATCTTCAGCGTTGTTTTCCACATAGTCACAAAGCTGGATTAAAAGTGACGGTACTAAATTAAAATTTTGCTTGATGTCAAGATAGTGATCAAGGATTTCGATCATATCGAAATAGTCTTTCAATCCATGAAAACGCACCCATGGTAAGATGTAAATCTGTTGGTCTTCATCTTTGTAGTAAGGCTGATGCTGATGCCAGAGGAAGGCAAGATAAATCGGCAAAGCAGACATACACTCACCTCAACTTATAAAAATGCCGAGAGGTTTTTCTCGGCAAAAGTGATAATAAGAACAATTGTGTTTAATGTTACGCTTCTAAAGATATGCCAAAAGTAGCTGAGCATCAGT
>MZGM01000148.1 GCA_002085035.1 Candidatus Zhuqueibacterota bacterium 4484_219 | reverse complement strand
GGAATAACAAAATCTGGGTGCATTAAGACCCACGTCCGCGTTTTATTTAAGACAAACCCAAGCAAAACTTCAGCATCCAACCGAGGAGTATCGCTGAGCTTCTTCAGCTTTGTCTGAGCTGCTCTAATAAAGTTGCGAATCCTTCTATTTTCCAATGAAAACTTCAAAAAAGAAAGCTAAATGCCCGCAGCAGCCAGTCTTTCTGCCTCGTCGCGCGTTGCAAGCTCATCAATAAACTCATCAATCGCGCCCTCCATAACTGCCGGAAGATTATAGGACGAGTAGTTGATACGATGATCGGTTACCCTGGACTGCGGATAATTATAAGTGCGTATCTTTTCAGAACGTTCACCAGTTCCAACCTGTGAACGCCTGCTTTCATCTACTTCACGGCGCTGTTTTTCGGTCTCAATTTCATATAACTTTGCACGCAAAATGCTCATAGCTCGAATCTTATTTTGCAATTGAGAACGTTCATCCTGACACTGAACAACAATGCCTGTTGGAAGATGCGTCAATCGAACTGCTGTCGAATTCTTTTGAACATTCTGCCCCCCAGCCCCAGCAGATTTATAAACGTCAATCCGAATATCATTTTCAGGAATCTTTATCTCAACATCATCAACCTCTGCAAGCACAGCAACCGTTGCTGTAGAAGTATGTATTCTCCCCTGACTTTCAGTAATCGGCACCCTTTGAACACGATGGACCCCCGACTCATACTTCAGTCGAGAATAAGCCCCCTTGCCTTTGATAAGAAATACAATCTCTTTATAGCCACCGACCCCAATTTCATGCGATGAGAGAACTTCAACCTTCCAACCTTTCGACTCAGCATATCGACTGTACATTCGGAAGAGATCAGCTGCAAAAATCGCTGCTTCATCTCCACCCGTCCCTGCTCTTATCTCCATAATTACATTTTTCTCATCCCGTTTGTCTTTCGGGAGCAACATAGATTTTAATGTCATTTCCATTTTCTGGATTTTCGGTTCGAGCTCGCGTATCTCAGCATTTGCGAGTTCCTGCATTTCTTCATCGTCGGAATTTTGCAGCTCGCGTGCCTCCTCCAATTGAGCAAGCAGCTTCCGGTATTCCGTCGCCTTTTCTACGATCGGTTCAATTTCCGCTCGCTCTATACTAAGCTCTTTTGCACGCTGATAGTCATCCCCGACTTCCATTAATAATTCATTTAACTCGTTATATCTTTTTTCAATCCCTTCAATCTTATTTAACATAACAATCCGTCACTACAAATAAATTTTTTAATTTATCAAAAATATTGAGAGCTACGACCAATAACAATCACCACAAAAAACAGGTTCTCCATAACAGCATACACGAACTAGTTTCAGATTAAAAAGAAAGAGGCTCTGAAATTATTCAGAGCCTCGAATCTTTTTGCTAAACTGAAGGCAACTTCTCAGCCACCCTCATACTAACTAAGACCTTTCGGCTTAGTATTGATAGCGCCACTCTTGGTTTGCGGTCTCGTAGAAGGAAACCTTCTCCATTGTGGGCTCGCCAAAGTTAGCAACATCGCCACCAGAGCAAGAGCCACGATAGACCAAGCGAACCTGGGAACTCAAGTCAAGTGAGGTGCTCCAGGATGCGCCGCAGAAATACTGCTTGCCAACATAGAGGTCCTGTACGAGGGTAAAGACCTTCTCTTCGCCACCGGGGATGGTCAGATAGTAGAAACCACCTTCGTCAACACCATTGAGCTTCAAATAAACGGTGTCGCTGCCTTTGTTGATAACAGTGAGGCGGACCAAACGGGTGCCGAATGCAGCCATCAAAGAAGTGGCTAACAGTGCAACTAGTACGAGTAACATTACTTTCTTCATTGGTTAATCTCCTTTTTTCAAAATAATTTTTACCAAGTGCCCATAATATACATCATTTCTTAAGAATTGTCAAGGGTTTTTATAACAAAATTTAGTAGATTACTTAACATTTTCTTAACATTAGGGGCTCCAACCCACTTTCAGGCACTACTCATACCCAATTATATCAATTCCCAATACTTGATGCGCTCCAAATACGGTAAAATCATAGTGAATATTATTTCTAATATCAATATACCAATTTCTGCATATTATAAGTAAGGTGACACCATGTACCGAAAGAGATTCTTGTTCTTCGCCTTTTCCATCATAATGATCAATGTACTGATTAGCTGCAACATGCCCCCTAAGGTTGCTGTGACAGAACCTCCTGTTTCATACATTAGAACCGCTGCTGCCGAAACATTACAAGCTCAATTAACAACAATCAACGAACCATTACCAACAAGCAATTTAACACAATCCCCATCGCCGACTATATCCACTCCAAATCCAACAACCGTTCTAACAAGCACTCCTTCCGCAACACAATCGACACCCCCTGCCCATTCAAAAACACCTCCACCTTGTAACCTCGTTAAATTCGTGAAAGATGTCACTGTGCCCGATAATACGAAGATGGATCCGGGTCAATCATTTACGAAAACATGGCGATTGCGCAATGCTGGCTCTTGCACATGGACGCCCGCTTATGCACTTATTTTCGAAGGTGAAAACATCTTGAATGCCCCAGCTTCCGTGCAATTGACAACAGGTAACGTCCCCCCAGGGAATGAAATAGATGTGTCAGTTGATTTAACCGCCCCACTTATCAGCGGTACCTATCAACAGAATTTTAAACTCATCGACGACAAAGGTGAGCATTTCGGGCTTGGAAACGGTAAGAAACCATTCTGGGTCAAAATTAAGGTGGTTGTTCCATCAGGTATTATTCTTGACTTCCTATCCAGCGCAAACGATGCAAACTGGAAAAGTGGCACCGGTAATCAATTGGATATCGATCTAACTTTCAATGATAACGACGACGGTAATCCAGACGGCGTTGCGAAAATTAAAGACAACCAAATACTTGAAAATAAAACCACCTCCGGCAAAATTCTCCTCATGTTTCCAAAACACGAGAGTGACGGCGTTATTGCTGGTTTCTACCCTGGACACCTAATCCAACCAGGAGATCATTTTAAAGCACGCATAGGCTTTATCGCAAACGCTGACGGAACCTGCCATACTGGAAGTGTTAAATTCCAATTCGGTTATGAAAAAGATGGAAAAATCTACGTTCTAAAAGAAATAAGCAAACGTTGTGACGGTAAACTGGTGCCAATCGATGTTGACTTGTCAAAGCGCAAGGGCCAGACTGTACAATTTTTCCTTGCTGTCAAAGCAGATGGCGATTATGCAGACGACTGGGCAATATGGAGTTCCCCCCGGATTGAAAGATAATCTATTCGTAACATCCATATATTACATTCAAAAATAAACCCAGCAATTCACTGCGACAAACTACTTAAAATCGCATAATAAGAAGGCTTGGGGTTCCCGTCTTTGTCAAAAAGAAAGGGAGCTAATTCAGGCTGTTGAGAATACTTATCTGTTAACCCACCAACCATCAAAGTATCACAATTTGCTGCAGTTAAGCAAGCATTTACTACTTGATAATAAATCAAAGCTTGTTGCTTTAACGTGCTTTCTCCGTGCCCTCCATTAATATCTACATCAATCTCAGTAATATGAACTTTCAATCCCAATGCATTAATGCGATTAATTATATTCGAAAGCTCCTGCGGATTTGGTGGATTATCTATTGAAGTGTTTACTTGAATCCCTACACCATTAATGGGTACATTTTGCTTTAACAAACCTTCTGCTAAGACCGCGACTGCCATAAATTTTTTATCCATATTTTTCCCCCAAGAATCATTATAGAAAAGCAATGCGTTTGGATCTGCCTCGTGAGCCCATCGAAACGAAAGAGCAATATACTCAAGCCCAATACCATCTAACCAGATTGTATTTTTGAACAAACCATCCGTATCAATTGCTTCATTTACCACATCCCAGGCATATACTTGGCCCTGATAATGCCCCATAACACTATAAATATGATCATGTAAAATCTGTTTTAATTCTTCCTTACTGAAACTGCCTTGGGTTAACCACATTGGTAACTGTTGCTCCCAAACGAGCGAACGCCCCCGCAAGGAAACATTATTTCCTTGCGCAAAAGCAGCAATTGTATCCGCAGGAGTAAAATTGTATTGATCCAGGTCGGGATGAATGACATCAAATGCCATTTCATTTTCTGGTGTTATCGTATTGCATTGTGCAATAAGCAGTTCTTTGTAATCATCCTCTTTCAGATAACGGGCTTGAACCGCAACGCCTATATGAAACCCTCTCCCATCAGCTAGAGAGCGAAGAGTTTGCCCTTCATTCACAAGTCCTAAACCAGACCCAACACTTAGCCGTTGATTTGGATGCGATGGAGACACTTCCTTCGTACATGCAGCCAACTCCATCAAAATGATACTTAAAAAGAAAAGGTTCGTTCATTCGCCTTCTTTATAATTACAATCTACAAAAAACTGTCATCATAAAAGTCCTAAGGAGCAGCATTTAATTTCTGCAACTGTTCATTTGCTTCTTGCACTAAGTCAGGAACATTATTTAACTCAACTACCTTCTTGAAATCCGCAATAGCATTATCCGTTTGCTCCAGCGCCAAGTATGCTTTACCGCGATTCATATACGCATATGAATTATCGGGATCCAGTTCAATCGCTTTACTTAAATCAGCGACTGCTTCTTCATATTTAGCATTAGACAAATAATATGTTCCTCGAGAGAAGTAAGCCTCAGGGTTATCGGGAGCCAATTCGACCGCTTTCTCAAAATCTGCAAACGCCTTCTCACTTTCTCCAACAAAAATATAGGCGTAACCTCGGTCCAGATAGAGGTCTGCATTGTCTGGCTCTATATTTATCGCTTGGGTAAAATCCGCAATTGCCTCATCGTATTTTTCCTGTTTTGCATATGCCACTCCGCGATTAACGTAAGCATCTGTCAAATAAGGATCCAGAGAAATCGCCTTATTAAAATCCAACATCGCTTGTTTCTCTTGTCCCTTCAAAGCATAAGCAGCACCACGACCATTATAAGCACGTGCCGAGTTTGGGTCGTAATTTATCGCAAAGTTATAGTCTGTAATCGCTTCGTCAAGCTTTCCCATTTTTGCGTGAGCTCTTCCACGCTGTATATAACCTTCCGCGTTTGTAGGATTTAAAGCAATTGCTTCTTCAAATTTTCCTAGTGCTTGTTCGTATTCTCCGCTTTCATAGAACGCTATCCCAGCGGCAATAAGCTCGCTATATGGATCCAAAGTGTTTGTGGGTGTTGTAGGAACACTCGGTTCCACTGTCGGTGTATCGGTTGGTGGTGGCAAAGTCGGCAAAGGTGTATCTGTTGGTACCTCAACATTGGACATATCAATTACAGTCGCCGGAACTTCACCCATGTCAGCAGCATTGTCTACTGGTTCAGTAGAACTTGATTTTGAACAGGCACCCAACAGCAAACTTAACGATAAAAGCAAGGCTATCAATAATAAAATTTTCTTTCTAACTAACATTATTTTTACTCCTAAATCGATTTCCGATATCGAATATTTTAATTATTTTACACACTGAATCATAATAATACCAAACAAACTGATTAGAAATCCCTAATTCGGCAAAACAATTGTGTCTTCTTCAACTACTTCATAATATTATCATATTGTGGATCATTAAATTAATAAAACTGTTCCCTTCTCACATATTTGGAAGGGAACAGAACAAATAACTCGTTCTTCTTTAGATCAATTCTAAGAAAGCTTGTGTTGCCCAACTAAAAATTGGATTTGCGAATATCCCTAACAGGAGAACACCAACGCCGCCAGCGATTGCCGTCAGGTAAAGCCATGTTTCCTTCCGTATGACGGGCTCCCCATCATACATATACATATAAACAATCACCCGCAAATAGTAGAATGCTGAGATCAAAGAAGTCAGCACACCAATCAATGCCAGCCAAATAAATCCACCTTCCAAAACAGTTCGGAAGAGGTAAAATTTCCCAACAAATCCCAATGTCGGCGGTACACCTGCAAATGAGAACATTGCCACAGCCATGATTGCTGCCAACAAAGGCGACTTTTTCCCCAAACCTGCGTAATCTTTTATAAGCAAGCCGTTGCTTTCCGTCTCACCTTCCGCTTGATGCTCCAAAGCAATTACAACCGCCCATGCTGCGAAACTCGTAACAGCATAAGAGAAAA
>MZGM01000025.1 GCA_002085035.1 Candidatus Zhuqueibacterota bacterium 4484_219 | reverse complement strand
TGGTTGTAACAGAGAAAAGGTAGTACAATAACAATGCAAGAGACGAAACAATAACTGGGGAAATGAATTGTTTGGATTTTATAGACATAGAGCTTTCCTCTTAGTCCAGATCCGGAAGAACTCTGTTAACTTGAATAATTCTTCCGCCACTAAGTCACAAAGACATTAAGACATTAATTATGTGGCAATTTTTATTTTAGCTTCTCACTATCTCATGTGGGTAATAGTGCAGAAGCATATACCCTGTGTTGTTCAACCGCAAAGCTCCCAGAGAAGGCGCAAAGACACCCAAAGAAACCCTGTCCGGTTTTAGCTCCCACTGAAGCCTTTGCGGCCTGTTTTAGAATATTATTGCTGCTGTGATAAGATTATAATAAAAAAAGTACAATAATCAAAGTCAAAAATTTTTCTGTTGATTATTTAACTAAATTGTCTTAATTTTAACAAACAAAACTCACCCAGGAGCAAGCATGAACTTTGGAGAAAGGTTAGACGAAGTTATTGCAAAACAGGGGAGTCTGCTTTCTATTGGCCTGGATGTCGACGTGGAAAAAATCCCGCCGTTTCTAAATGATTTTGAATCTCCTTTACTGGAGTTCAACAAATCGATTATCAATGCTACAGCAGAACTGGTTTGTGCTTACAAGCTGAATTTGGCTTTTTATGAAGCTTACGGTATTCAAGGGTGGAGAGTTTTGCGCAAAACTTTGGAACTTATCCCACCACCGGTGCTCAAAATAGCAGATGGCAAACGAGCTGACATTGGTAATTCTTCCCGAAAATACGCTCATGCTCTTTTTAACGAACTCGATTTCGATGCTGTTACTGTTAATCCATATTTAGGTTTTGACGCAATCGAACCTTTCCTGGCAGATAGCTTGAAGGGAGTATTTGTACTTTGCTTGACTTCCAATCCTGGCGCGGCAGATTTTCAGTTTCTTAAGGTAAACCAGAAGTTCTTATTTGAAATAGTGGCGGAGAAAGTGGTTCAATGGAATCTTAACGGTAATTGTGGGTTAGTGGTGGGAGCTACTCAGGCCGAGCAAATTTCACGTATTCGTGCTATTGCTCCCAATCTTCCACTTCTAATCCCTGGCATAGGGGCACAAGGGGGCGATCTGAAAACAGCTATCAGTTACGGCTTAGCACAAAACAATGGACGTATCATCATCAACTCCGGACGCAGTATTCTCTACACCTCTCAACAGTTGGACTTTGCCCAGCAGGCCTACCAACAAGCCGTAAAGTTGCGTGATGAAATCAATCACATTCGCAGTAAGGTAGTGACAAAAAGCAGGAAGAAAAATTAAAACTCGGGTATTAATTTAAAAATGGGAAAGGATTATGGAACAAGAAGAAATTTTGGAGATTTTTGAGAATACTGGAGCCTTGTTAGAGGGACACTTTTTGCTTTCTTCTGGTTTGCATAGTTCACAATATTTTCAATGTGCCAAAGTACTGCAATATCCTCAATATGCGGAAGAGCTGGCTGAGGACATTGCTGGTCACTTCAACGATGCGGATGTTGATTTTGTTATTGCTCCGGCTCTGGGAGGACTTATCATCGGGCATGAAGTCGCCAGAGCACTCAAAACTCGATTCATTTTCACGGAACGTTCCGGCGAAGAAGATGTCATGGTACTACGGAGGGGTTTCGATATCGAAGTTGCTGAAAAGGCTTTGATAGTAGAAGATGTGCTCACTACGGGTAGATCAGTGCGCGAGGTGCTAAAGTTGCTCCAGAAAGAAGGCGCAAAAGCGGTTGGTATGGGTTTTATTGTGGACCGTAGCGGAGGACGGGTGAAATTCGGACTGGAAAAATATGCGGTGCTGGAGATGCCAGTAGTAACTTACACCCCTGAAGAATGTCCTCTTTGCGCCAAAAATATTCCGATTGAACGACCAGGAAGTCGTAAAAAGAAGGTTTTTCCCTCATCTGAAACCGACACATCATGAATGACGTCATTCAACTTCTGAACTGTGGGATTGATTCTTGCACTACATTTAGCCATGAATTAGGAAATTAACATGGTTTTTACAATTTTCCAATTGATAGGTGGATTCTTCTTATTGTATCTGGGTGCAGAGTGGTTAGTGCATGGAGCATCACGATTAGCCAAATCTTTAGGGGTTAAACCGCTGGTAATTGGTCTAACAGTCGTGGCATTTGGCACATCAGCACCTGAACTACTTGTCAGCGTTACTGCCGCGCTGAAAAAAGAATCTGCTATTGCATTAGGTAATGTGATCGGTAGTAATATTGCTAATATTGGATTGGTTCTTGGAATTTCGGCATTATTTTGGCCTCTAAAGTGTAGCGTTACTACGGTGAAGAGGGAAATACCTATTATGATCTTATCTCCTGTCATACTTTATCTCTTTACTATAAATGGAAAAGTCGGATTGTCTGAGGGGCTAATTTTATTTATTTGTCTTTGTTTGTTTATTGGCTACAATTACTTTTTCATTCGCAGGGAACCACCTCAAGTGGCAACGGAAGTTAGCAAAATCTACGGTACATTTTTCAACAATGGCAATACTAAGCTTAAATGGTGTGGATTGATTATCTTAGGGCTTGGCACCTTACTTGTAAGTGCACATTTTGTTATTCACTCAGCAGTAACTATAGCCGAAAGCATTGGCATTAGCCATAAATTTATTGGTTTAACCTTGGTGGCAGTGGGAACTTCGCTACCAGAGTTAATTACTTCCGCTGTAGCAGCGTTACGTAAAGAACCTGATATTAGCGTCGGAAACGTAGTGGGAAGTAACATATTTAATATATTCAGTGTTATTGGCATTACCGCCATGATAACCCCTTTGACTGTAAATCAGGGGTTCCTACTTGAATTTATTGGAGTGACATTTTTTAGCGTTCTCCTTATCCCATTGATGCTTACTGAAAATCGTATCAGCAGGTTGGAGGGATTTTGGTTGGTAGTACTTTATTTCGGCTATATGGCATGGTTAGGAATAAGAAGTTAAAGTTAAACAGGACTTATTTAATCCAGATTTGGAAATCTTATGAAAAACAAGAAAGAGATATCGTCCCTAAAGGGACTTCGAATAAATGGCCAGTCTTATTTGCTACAAACATTTTGTCTCTATCGGGACAGACAAGAGAGGGTGTATCAAAAGGCATTTTTAACCACAAAGTCCGCCAAGAAGTCGCAAAGATCGCAAAGGGCTAATTATCTATTTGTAAAAATGTTGCGTATCTATTTCTGTGGGAGGGCTCTCCAGAGCCTGATTGCATCAGCGTCTGGAGACGATTCCATCGGCGTCTGGAGACTCCCCCTACAATCTGTTTTCACTGTGAAATTGCCATTTTGGGGACAAGAAATAGAAAAATCTTTAGAAGATTTTCCCGAATCTGGGATTAATCCTATTTATCCTGTCAAAAAATAAAGCTTGAATAGCTACCGATCTCATAACTACTACCACCTATACGAGAGGGACATTATGCAAAGATATTTTTACATCGGGCTGAAGATAATAGCAATCTGGATGATGTTTTCCTGTACCCAAAAAGCCCAAAAGTTTCCTGTGCTAAGCACAGAACAAATTACTCAAATTCAAGTGCAGATGCGCCAGTTACCTATGCAACCCGTGCTTAAAGATGAGGTGGGAGTAATCGAAACCAAATTCGGCAAGATAGTCATTGAATTTTTTCCTGAGGTTGCCCCTCAACATTGTGCCAGTTTCAAGAAATTGGCCAATCATGGATATTTTGATGGTGTGCTTTTTCACCGGGTAGTGCCCAACTTTGTCATTCAGGGTGGTGATATTCTTACCCGCGATGCTGATCCCAGTAATGATGGTACCGGGGGACCAGGATACACTCTACCAGCTGAATTTAGCGACCGACCGCATCGCCGCGGTACCGTCTCGATGGCACGGCAAATGGATGACATCAATTCTGCTGGAAGTCAGTTTTTCATTTGCCTCGCTGATCTTCCTCATTTAGATGGTAAGTTCTCTGTGTTTGGTCAGGTAATTAAAGGCATGGACGTAGTAGACAAAATCGCAAGGGTCCCATGCGATTCGAAAAATCATCCTATCGAACCAGTAATAATGAAAAAAGTTGTCATAATTAAAAAGAGTGAACTTTAAACTATGCTGGCTTCGTGGCAAGTTTTCAACCTATTAGCTATTAGTATTCTGTTAATGTGGAATTTACAGGCTCGAGCCATCTCGAGCCCGAAACCCACAACTAAATATTGGGTGTTTTTCACCGATAAGGGAACGAAGTGCGACAGCGACCAAGCTCGATTGTCTCGAATTGCTCAGGCACAACTCAGCCAGCGTGCTATTACCAGACGACTTAAAGTCCGAAGTCCCGAAAATCTGATTGACTTTACTGATCTGCCAGTGTGTGCAGACTATGTCGCACAAGTTCGAGCATTGGGATTATCACCAATAGTTATATCAAAATGGCTGAATGCAATTAGCGTACGGGCTACGGATGCTCAAATTCGGCAACTTGCAGCACTTCCCTTTGTACATCAAATTCAGCCGGTAGCAGTCTTCCGTGACAAATCGGACTCTCTGCAAGCCTACGATCTGACTAAACCCAGAATAGATTCTCCCGGTGCTCAAAATCATCAGTTAGATTACGGCCCTTCGTACACACAAAATGCTGTCATCAACGTGCCTAAGGTACACGATGCAGGAGTAGATGGTTCAGGAGTATTGGTTGCCATGTTAGACACTGGCTTTCGCTACCAGCAGCATGAGGCTTTTCAAAAATTGAATGTAGTGGCAGAATACGATTTTATCCACCAGGACGAGGTAACCGCCAACCAGACTAATCAGGATGTTTCGGCTCAGGATTCTCATGGTACAGCTACATTATCAGTAATTGGTGGTTTTATGCCCGGACAGCTTATTGGCGTCGCGTACGGTGCTTCTTTTTTGCTGGCGAAGACCGAAATTTATGAAAGCGAACTACGGATAGAGGAAGACAATTGGGTGGCCGGTATTGAATGGGCTGAGGAACTTGGCGCTGATGTGGTCTCAAGTTCGTTGGGGTATGCATATTTTGATAACGGTTTTTCTTATTCTTTCGATGATTTAGATGGTAAAACGGCGGTAACAACCATAGCTGCAAATTTAGCAGTTTCTAAAGGTGTGGTTGTAGTAAACGCTGTGGGTAATAATGATTCTAAATGGCATCATAATATTTGGACTCCGGCCGATGGCTTTGACGTAATTGCAGTAGGCGCCATAAGTGCTGATAGTCTACTTGCTCCTTTTAGTTGCAAAGGGCCAACCGCCGATGGTCGTATTAAACCAGAAGTGGTAGCTCTGGGTGTCAATGTCTTCGCAGCAACACCACACTATTATTCAGCAAAAGCAAAGTATGCTTACTTTAATGGTACCTCATTATCTTGTCCCGCAGTAGCAGGAGTTTGTGCTTTGATTCTTTCTGCTCATCCGGAGTTAACTCCCCAGCAAGTGCGAGAAGCATTACTAAATACTGCCAGTCGTGCCACAAACCCCGATAGTGTCGGCGGTTATGGTTGGGGAGTAGTAGATGCCTACGAAGCGGTCACTTATTTTGGTGAACCTCAGAAAAAAACTGTAGAGGTTAAAGATTGGAAACTCTATCCACCCTACCCTAATCCTTTTATTGTTTCCAGAGATTTTTACACCACAATCGAATTCGATGTAAATGATGATACTGCAGTAGCCATAAAAATCTACAACATCCTCGGGCAACCGGTGGCTAATTTGTTGAAACGAACATTCTTGCGGGGGCGGAAAATCGCTATATGGACTGGTGTTGATAATAACGGCAGACCAGTAGCCTCGGGGGTTTATTTCTGCCGTTTGCAAATAGATGGACATCACCAGACCAAACGGATTGTTTTATTCAGATAACGAGTAATCTCTAATTCAACAGTTCTTTCTAAACCCTACTAAGGAGATTAAACCGTGCGAATCTCTGATATTCTGAACGAGTCGAGAACTTTTTTCGACGTACCAGGGAAAAACAAACAAGAGCTTATTGTTAACATTGTCGAGAGAGCAGCAAAGGCATCTAATGAGATAAAAAATGTTAAGAAGTTCACTCAAGAAGTTCTGGAACGTGAGGCATTGGGAAGTACTGGTATTGGTGATGAAGTAGCTATCCCTCATGCACGTACAGAAAATGTAAATCAGCTACTAATGGCATTTGCTCGGGCCAAGGAACCCATAGATTTCGAGGCAGAGGATGGCCTACCGGTACGACTAATTTTCTTAATGGGCGTACCAATTAAAGAATTGAAATCTTATCTTAATATTTTGGCCAAATTATCGCGAGTAATTAAGATCCAAAAAGTGCGTGATGTTCTTTCACAAACCAATAATCCTAAAGAGGTAATTGAGATCATCAAACTCGCTGAGGATGGATTGATTACTTAAGTTAAGAGGTTATCTAATCTTGAAACCAACTACTATTCTAATTTTTAGTTTCCTAATACTAATTTCAGTCGGTTCAATTCTATTAAGTTTTCCGTTCGCTTCACAAACTGAACCGCTGAGTTATGTAGATGCTTTATTCACGGCAACATCTGCAACTTGTGTCACCGGTCTAACTGTGGTAGACACTGGTTCTAAACTAAGCACGGTAGGTCAATTAATTGTTTTGACCCTTTTTCAGCTCGGTGGATTGGGAATCATGACCTTCTCGACCTTTTTTATTTCCTTACTGGGTGGACGCGTTGGTTTTCGCGAACGCGACATTGTTAGTTCCACCCTCCAATCTTCATCCCTTCAAGATATTAAAACATTACTTAAGTCAGTAATAGTAGTCACTGCTGTGTTAGAACTTGTCGGTGCTGTTATTTTAACTTTTCGCTTTTCGTCAAAATTACCAATTACCGTTGCCATTTACCATGGAATTTTCCACGCCGTCTCTGCTTTTTGCAACGCGGGATTCAGTCTTTACACCGATAGTTTCATTAGCTATCAAAGCGACGCAGTCGTAAATCTCACTTTAATCGGGTTAATAATAGTAGGTGGTATCGGTTTTATTGTGCTTTTAGATTTAAAAACATGGAGTTGTCAACGGCGACAAAAAGAACGGTATAGAATTAGTTTTCACACCAAGGTTGTGCTTTCCATAACAGCTATTTTGATTATGAGTGGATTTTTACTTTTTTTCATGTTCGAGTTCAACAACTCTCTTCAAGGTCTTCCCTCGTCGACGAAAGTTTGGGTTTCGTTGTTCCAATCAATTACGCCGCGGACGGCTGGCTTCAACACCATCCCTATGGAAAAGTTAACAGCCTCAACTTTACTTGTGCTAGTCATTCTCATGTTTATCGGCGCCTCACCAGGTTCTTGTGGTGGCGGTATTAAAACCAGTACCTTTGCTGTTCTAATGGGACTCATGTCTTCCACTTTCCACGGTCGGGAAGATGTTGAACTTTTCCACCGTACCGTACCGCGAAAGGTAGTAACCCGTGCTGTACCAATTGCCTTTTTGGCTCTTATTGTAATTATCACTATGACTCTAATTTTACTGACTGCTGAAAGCAAATACTTAACAACCTCAGCCACACATAACTCATTTTTAAAAATACTTTTTGAAGTAGTTTCTGCTTTTGGAACAGTAGGGCTATCGCTTGGTTTGACATCTTCACTTACTACAATTGGTAAAATAGCACTTATCGTTACTATGTTTGTTGGTCGATTAGGGCCACTTACCATCGTGATGGCTATCGCTGAAAGACAAAAAGAGGTAAAATTTCAGTACCCCACTGAAGAAATTATGGTAGGCTGAAACATTGAAGCGAAAGACTTTGTTAAACGCGGAGATAAAAATGAAACTATCTTTAGAAGAAGCAGAAAAATTTCATGGACATTTAGGACCCTACCTTGTTATTGGTATGCGTATTGGAGAATATGCTATGGAACAATTAGGTATAACTCCCTATTTCGATCTAAAAGTAGAGGTCGAATGTCCTCCCAAACCACCAGTACGTTGCCTAGTAGACGGGCTGCAACTTGTTACCGGTGCTACCTATGGTAAAGCAAACATCCTGGTCAAGGAACAAAATAAACACGTAAGGGTAAAAATTACTAATACTAAAAATAACAGGGAAATTCAAATAGAATTGCATCCAGATATCCCGATAAAAATCGAGAGATGGTATCAGGAAATGTCCGAGAAAAAAGTAGTTCAAAATATTTTGGCAATGGATACCCGGGAGCTATTTCAAATCGTAAAGAATCAAGTGGGAGAATGAACATTTAGACTTAAATATTTTGTTAATTACAGCAAAACGTTCTAAATTAAAGGAGAAAAACCATGCTTCCAGAATTTCGTAACCAGGTTTACACTAATTTTTCTGATGAAAAGATTTACCGACAGATGGAAGAAACCCTTGCTGAAGTTGAGGCAAAATTTGGGCATGAATACAGTTTGCTGATTGATGGTCAACCAGTAAAGACACAAGAAAAGTTCAAATCTTACAATCCTTCCGATAAGGATCAAATAATTGGAGTCTTTCAAAAGGCCTCTTCTAATGAAGTCGATCTGGCAATCAAAGCTGCAACCCAGGCCTTCGAAAGTTGGCGTCATTTTCCAGCGAAAGAGCGAGCGATGGTGCTCCTGCGTGCTGCTGAAATCATGAAACGACGTCGTTTGGAAATCGACGCCTGGATGATTTACGAGGTTGGTAAAAGTTGGATTGAGGCTGATGCTGACGTAGCCGAAGCAATCGATTTCCTTGAATTTTACAGTCGGGAGATGTTACGATATGCCGAAACTCAACCAGTAACACCAGTTCCTGGTGAGTTTCCCGAACTGGTGTACATCCCGCTGGGAGTGGGAGCCATTATTCCTCCCTGGAATTTCCCAATGGCTATTCTTACTGGCATGTCCAGTGCTGCCATTGTTACTGGCAACACAATCTTGCTTAAACCTGCCAGCGATGCTCCTATGATAGGTCAGCTTTTTGTTGAAATAATGCAAGAAGCCGGATTGCCTGCCGGTGTCCTAAATTTCGTCACTGGGAGTGGGGCTAATATTGGCGATTATATTGTTACCCATCCGCAAATACGATTCATATCTTTCACTGGTTCCAAGGAAATCGGATTACGAATTAACCAACTTGCTGCCAAACCCCAGCAGGGACAGATTTGGATTAAACGTGTGGTTGCCGAAATGGGTGGTAAGGATACTATCATAGTGGATAGTGAATGCAACCTGGAAGCTGCAGTGCAAGCTACGGTAGCCTCGGCATTCGGTTATCAAGGTCAAAAGTGTTCTGCCTGCTCGCGTGTGGTAGTACTGCAAGACATCTATGATGAATTTGTGGAACGGCTGGTGGAACGGACGAAAAAAATTACAGTAGGTCCTGTTAAGGATTACACTAACTACATGGGTCCAGTAATTAATCAAAGCGCTTTGGAAAAAATTCTCTACTATATCGAAATCGGTAAGAAAGAAGGAAAACTGGTAATAGGTGGAAATAAAGTTCCGGGCAACGGTTTTTTTGTGGAGCCCACCATCATCATGTACTGGTGCGTTGGTTGGAGGACATCCGTTCGGTGGCTTCAATATGTCTGGAACCGACTCCAAGGCCGGTGGGCGCGATTATTTATTGCTTTTCCTGCAAGCTAAATCTATTTCAGAAAAACTGGATTATTAGATATCCCACTATTTGTAAGCAAACTCGGAAAATACCACCAATAAAAAATACTTGAATTTGACAAATTGAAAAGTTATATTATTGTTACTTTTTTTACCGAATAGAGACTTTGAGGTGGTACCATGAAGAGCAGGCTTCTGGGATGGATTCTGGGAGGTATCCTTCTACATTGCCTTTCATCTCCTCTCCTGGGACAAATTTCGCTTTCCGGCGGCAAGGGCTTATTACGAGTAACATCGGCCAAACCTGTAAGATCAGGTGACCTTTACATCAATCTCTTTGGCTCAGCTTACTTTGAAAAAATCAACAACGCTTTGTCTAAAGAATATCACCTTACTCTATCCACAAATTATGGTCTTACTAATTTTCTTGAGTTAGATATTCGTTTTGTACCCTATCAAGATGACCAACGCCACATCTGGGGGCCTATCGGTGATACCGAAATGGGAATCAAGCTTGGATTCCCTATCGATACCCACAAAATACTATTCTTTGGACTTAGAAGCTACCTGATTTTACCTACTGCTCCCAACCACAATGTAGAATTCGAACCATTCTCTGCCGATCACGTAGGTTGGACGAACATCGTCTGTTCCACTATAGATTTCACTGAACCTATCCATTACCCTCTTAAACTTTATTTCAACTTCGGCTATTTAGATCATAACCTACAAGACAATTTATTTGCAGCCAAGATTGATCAGATATTTTTAGGCGCTGGAATAAAATTCCCGATAAAAAGCACTATTTTATTTTGGGAGTTTACCACCGAGCAGTTTTACAATCGGCCTGAACTAAGTTTCCGACAAAATTCTATGCG
>MZGM01000147.1 GCA_002085035.1 Candidatus Zhuqueibacterota bacterium 4484_219 | reverse complement strand
CACAAAACAGTGGCCGTACGTAGGCCTGCACAAACCCCGGAAAGTCAAAAGCATTTTCAATCCCAGCTTTTTTAGCTTGTCCCCGAATGTTATTACCATAGTCAAAAGTCACAGCTCCACGCTGCCGCAATTCCAACATTGCTCGCACATGGGCAGCCATAGAGTGATAGGCCATTTCGATATATTTTTCAGGATTAGACTTGCGCAGTTCTAAAGCCGCTTCATAAGATATCCCTGCCGGGACGTATCCGTTGAGTTCATCATGAGCAGAGGTCTGGTCAGTGAGTACATCTGGCACAATACCACGACGTACCAGCTCGGGTAGCACATCTGCAGTATTGCCTACCAATCCAACCGAGATGGCTTTGCCGTTAGTTTTAGCATTGAGGACAATTTTGAGGGCGTCATCCAGGTTGTCAGAGATCATGTCGCAATAGCCAGTTTTAACTCGGCGCTCGATTCGAGCTCGATCTACTTCGATGCCCAGAAAAGCTGCCCCATTCATGGTTGCGGCTAAGGGCTGGGCTCCACCCATGCCTCCCAGTCCACCAGAGACCAGCAATTTTCCTCGCAAGTCCCCGCCAAAGTGTTTTTGGGCAGCGGCGGCAAAGGTTTCAAAGGTACCTTGTAAAATTCCCTGTGTACCGATGTATATCCAGCTACCGGCAGTCATCTGGCCGTACATGGTGAGTCCCAGAGCTTCAAGACGACGAAATTCATCCCAGGTTGCCCATGCTGGTACCAGCATGGCATTAGAAATCAATACTCGAGGTGCCCAGATATGAGTTTTAAATATTCCCACTGGTTTGCCCGATTGCACCAGTAGGGTTTCGTCATTCTCCAGCTCTTGCAAGCTCTTCACGATAGCATGATAGCATTCCCAGTTGCGTGCCGCTTTGCCAGAGCCGCCGTAAATGATAAGTTCCTCAGGCTTTTCAGCCACCTCAGGATCAAGGTTGTTCATCAACATGCGCATTGCAGCTTCCTGGTGCCAGCCCTTGCAAGTAAGCTGAGATCCCCGAGGTGCTCGGACAGGAGAATATTTATGAGTTGACATTGGGTAACTTCTTAAAAAAGTTTTGGATTTTAAGTATTTGGCCCAGGCAATTTTCGACGCTCGATCATCTGCACAAATTCTTCTTCGGTTAAAGTCCGAATGCCCAACTGTCGTGCCTTGTCAAGTTTAGAACCAGGGTCAACTCCTACTACCACAAAGTCGGTGTTTTTGCTGACGTTGGAACTTGCCTTGCCACCGAATTTCATTACAAGCTCTTTGGCTTCGTCGCGACTGTAGCGCGACAGGCCGCCAGTAAAGACAAAAGTCTTACCTTGCAGAAACAAGTCTTGTTGCTCTTTTTCTGCTTCAGGATATTGAATTTCTACCCCCGCAGCTAATATTTTGCGAATAGTTTCTCGATTCTGGGGAATACGGAAAAAATCTACAACACTGCGTGCTACCTCCGGGCCAATTCCCTGAATTTGCATTAGTTCGTCCTCGGTAGCGTGTTGCAGCTCTTCCAAACTGGAAAAATGTTGGGTTAATAGGTGTGCCACAAATTCACCAACATGGCGAATTCCCAGAGCAAACAGAAAACGCTCAAAACTGACTTTTTTGGCTTTTTCGATTTGATCCATTAGATTCTGTGCTGACTTTTCTCCCCAACGTTCGAGCCTCATTAGGTCATTTTTTTTCAAGTAAAATACATCCGCAGGGCTCCGGATAAGACCTTCTTGCATCAATTGATCAACAATTTTTTCACCCATACCATCAATATCGAAAGCTCGTTTGGACACCAGATGCAACACACGGCCTTTAATTTGTTCGGGACAAGTGATATTTGGGCAAAAATAATAAGCTCCTTCTTTTTCTAATTCAGTTCCACATGCGGGACAGTGGGTTGGCATTTGCACAGGTTTCTCGTTGCCGGTACGTTTTTCTGGGATTGGTTTTACTACTTCGGGAATCACATCGCCAGCGCGCTCTACTAAAACCGTATCGCCAATGTGGATGTCTTTCTCTAAGAATAGCTCCTCAGTATGGAGCGTAGCTCGGGAAACTGTAACACCACTAATTTGCACGGGTTGAAGTATTGCTACCGGGGTTACAATTCCAGTACGTCCCACTTGGAACCGTACATCAAGTAGTTTAGTGGTTGCCTGCCGTGCGGGGAATTTGTAAGCTACCATCCAACGAGGGCTACGTGTTTTAGTACCCAAACGTTGTTGGTAGGCTATGGAATTGACCTTAAAAACCACTCCATCAATTTCAAAAGGTAGTTCGTCGCGCAATGACAATAGTTCCTGATAATATGAAAAAGCTTCTTTCAGGCCGTGACACAAACGTATGTTAGAATAAACTTTGAACCCCCATTCTCGCAAAGTTTGCAAGATCTCCCACTGGGTTTCAAAATGGACACCTTCAACCCCTCCTACCCCCCAGGCAAAGAAAATGAGCTTACGGCTGGCGGTAACCGCTGGGTCCAATTGTCGGACCGAACCAGAAGCAGCATTGCGGGGGTTGGCAAATGGTTGTTCTCCATTACGCAAGCGCTCTTCATTGAGCCTGCGGAAGTCCGCCTTCGTCATGATAACTTCACCACGAATTTCAATCCGAGTGGGGATAGGATGGCCATTGCGCAATAATCGTAACGGAATAGTACGGATAGTTTTTAAGTTGTTTGTGATATCCTCTCCTGTAACACCATCGCCGCGAGTAGCTCCACGGATAAAAATACCATTTTCATAAGTAAGTGAAGAAGACAGCCCATCAAACTTCGGTTCGCCGGTGTACTCTACTGATTTCACACCCAATCCTTCTTGCACTCGCCGATCGAAATCGCGGAACTCTGCTTCATTAAAAGCATCTTCCATACTCAGCATGGGAACCAAATGAGTAACTGACTCAAAGCCTAAGCCTTCTGGTCGTGGTGCGCCGACTCGTTGAGTAGGAGAATCCGGCGTAACCAAATCTGGAAATTGCTTTTCTAATTCTTCCAGCTCACGAAAGAGGCGATCGTATTCTGCATCGGAGATAACCGGATTGTCCAGCACATAATAACGATAATTATGGTAATTCAATTCCTGGCGTAGTTGTTCTATGCGCTTTATGGCTTGTTCACGATTCATTTTGATCTCGGAGATAATTTTAGTGATTAACTAACTATGTAAGTCATTCAGTTGCTTTTTCGGTGTCGGGATCTTTCCAACAATTAGGTGGCAATCCTGCCTTCGTGCATGTGTGATTCAAGAATGTTATTCGATCCCAACCATATTCGGTAGCTACCTGGGGTAGCAGCAACCCCTGATAAAACCCTTTACGGATAAGAATACCATGTTTTCCTACTTCGATGGTTTCAATATTGTCTATTTTAGTCAGTGGCGTCAGGACGGATATTTCTATTTCTAAATCTTCAATTTCTGAGTTAGTCACTGGTGGGAAACGTGGATCGTTGAAGGCGGCTGCCTCTGCCATTTGAGCGACGGTCTGATAAAGCGGCTTAATGGCTTCAATATAACCAATACAGCCGCGTAACTCCCCCTTTTTGTGCAAAGTAACAAACGCTCCACGTTTTTCCTGCAACTTTGAAGAGGGTGGTGGTTGGAGCGAAACATTTTTGCCTTCACAGCGTGCCTGAATGACTGACCTGGCTACCGAAAGGAGATACTTTTTTTCATTTTCATTTAAGCCCAGATCAATTCCACTTCTCCCGCCCATTGACCATTCCTCCAATTTGGTGAAATACGATTTTTCCTTCTCCCCTTGGGCCACTTAAGTACTTCCGGCAGCGGAGTTTGTTACGCATTTTCACAAGTAGTTTAGAGAATTTAGTAATCAGGTCACTAAGGGCAAGCTAACCTTTGTAAAAGGCAGCAGCGAGGTAACCAACGACGGCGGTACGATCACCGGTGACATCCCCAGAATGCCGATACATTAGAACGGAGGATTTATTAGCTCCCATTTTCTTTGCTGCAATCATAGCTGCTACTATTGGGCCTGCGCCACAAGCTTCACACCGCCTTAGTTCGATGTCGTCCCATAAACCTTCGTAGTCAAAATCCTTCAGCCGTTGCTGAACAATTTCATCCAGGCGTTCGGCCTCGGTGGCGGGATAGTAGTGGGATAGATCGGAGCTAGCCACAACCAATGCTTGTTGATGTCGCAAGAGTTTTGCTAATGTTTCTCCTAAACTGTCGCTGTAATCATAATTTTGCTCGCCCATTACCACGGGGATCAATTTAAAATCACCTAACACCCGTTGTAGAAACGGTAGCTGTACTTCTAAAGCATGTTCTTCACCGTGCCCCGACCAGGAGGAGAAAATTTTGTCTCCTTGGTCAACCAAACGTTGACAAATTTCGGTTGCCACTGGAATTTTTCCGAGTGGTGTTTCATAACTTTCGCCACAGAACACAGAGATTCCGTCAAAATACTCACGGTGGCTGGGGGAAATAACCGCCACTAAGTCGTAATCCCGACCAAGCAACGGTTTGTAGGCAGCAGCAGCTACCTGTCCGGAGTACATGTATCCCGCGTGAGGTGCAACAATAGCATAAATATCACCATCAATCGGGTTATCTTCCAGGTTTTCGAGAAAAAAATCAATTTGACGTTTAAGCTCAGTGGGATTACTTGGGTAAAACATTCCTGCTACTGCTGGTTTACGAGTTCCTTCTACCGCTTCCATTTCACACACCTTTTTTAACCTAATGTTTTTTGGGGGGTAATGTGATCGTCGCCTTTGGGGGGCGCTCACATTACAGTACTATAAACAAATATAGTAAGATATTTTCTGGAAGCAAGGAAAATTTTGTTTTATTATCTGTGTCAACTTTTTTTCTTTTCTGATAGTGTTTTTAGTCGATAGCGACGGACTTCGTAGAACATTAGAGCTGCTGCTACCGTGGCGTTCAACGATTGTACCTTGCCGTACATGGGAATGGATACTAATATGTCACACTTTTCTCGAACCAAGCGCCGTAAGCCTTTACCCTCACTGCCAATTACAATTGCCAGTGGCATATCCAAGGCAACTTCCCAATATGG
>MZGM01000024.1 GCA_002085035.1 Candidatus Zhuqueibacterota bacterium 4484_219 | reverse complement strand
ATCATCGGTACCCGACGTTCGGGGCGTTTACCCAGGCGGATAGTTCCCATCTGGGTTAGCGAACCAAATGGTTTTGCCAATCCCTTCTTGATGGCCTCTACCCCGGCAATGAAAGTGGTGCTTACTGCCCCCAGTCCTGGCAACATTACACCTAATTTGCCTTCAGGTTCTTGAATTTCCATTTTTTTTCTTTCCACTCCACACCTCCATTGTTGGAATAGTCATAGGTTATGATTGTATTTTGGTTATATGATTGTTTTGGTCAACGTGAACAATAATGGGATGGAATTTTTTTGCCTTGGCTTCTTCCATTAAAGCGTAGGCAATAATAATTAACAGGTCTCCCTTTTGGGCTAATCGGGCCAGAGCGCCGTTCAGTCCAATAATTCCCGATCCTCGTTCGCCCTCGATGACGTAGGTTTCGGCTCGTTCACCATTGTTAATATTTAATACCTGCACCTTTTCAAAAGGGAGAATATTGGCAGCATCCATTAAATCCCGATCGATAGTGATACTGCCCTCATAATTGAGGTCCAGATCATTGACTGTTGCCCGATGGATTTTGGCTTTACAAATATGAACAAGCATGGTTACGTTCCCCAATCATTTAAATTTTCCAACTTTTCCGATTTTTTACCATTTTCCGCTGCCCAGATGTGATAAATTCGCTGAATAGCGGTAAAATTAGAGAGTAAGGCGACAAGTATTACACCTCCAATGAACACATATTCGTGAATAAGAGCAGTTATTCCCAGGGTTACAATACGTTCAGGTCGCTGCATTAAACCAACCTTGCACGAAAATCCTAATCCTTCCGCGCGAGCTCGAACGTAACTTACCATGATTGACCCGCCCAATGCCACACAAGCTGCAACAGAAGCAAGAAATAAATCTTCTCTGATGAAATAGTAGGCAATTCCAAAAAGAATAATTACTTCCGAGTAACGATCGAGGGCGGAGTCATAAAGAGCACCGAATTTGGTTACTCGATGAGTTGCTCGAGCTACCTGGCCATCAATAACATCAAAAATTCCGGATAAGATAAATAAACCTCCCCCCAGCCGTAGTGATCCCCGAGCGAAAAAATACGCTGAAAGTACACTGATGAAAAATCCCACAGTAGTAAACATGTTCGGATTTATCTCTAAAGCAATAAGGACACGAAAAACCGGTTGTAATAGTCCCATAAAACCGTTTTTTAACCAATTGGGAATCAGTTGAAATTGATTAAATTTCTCTTGTTTCAATTTTGTTCCTCTTGTTAGGTGTTCGCTTTATCAGCACGTTCTACCTTGCTACAATTTCAATGCACTCACGAAGCAGTTCAATTCCTTCATCTACTTCTGCCTTGGTTATGTTCAATGAGGGGCGGAAGCGAATCGATTTCACACCACTTTTCAATACAATAACGCGATGTTTAAACGTTTCTGCAAAAAGTTTGTTCCGAATTTCGGAGCTGGGTAAATCAAACGCTATGAATAGTCCCCGCCCTCTGGCATTAGAAATTAATTCAGGGAATTGTTGTTGTAGTTGCTGGATACGTTCCACAAAATATTCACCTACTACGTGGGCATTTTCTACCAGATTTTCTTGATGTATGATCTCAAGATAACGTGTAGCTCGAACCATGTCCGTTAAGTTTCCACCCCAGGTGGAATTGATTCTGCCGGATTCTTTAAAGACATTGTTTTCTACCTCGTCAATTCGCGACGTAGCTGCAATTCCACAAACCTGGGTTTTTTTGCCAAAAGCCATAATGTCAGGAACTACATCGAAGTGTTGGTGTGCCCACATTTTCCCAGTGATTCCTACGCCTGTTTGCACTTCATCGAAGATTAATAAAATTTCATTTTCATCAGCAATTTGGCGGAGAGCCCGAAGAAATTCGCCGCGAAAGTGGTTATCACCCCCCTCGCCCTGGATTGGCTCAATAACGATTGCTGCGATGTCGTCGGGGTTATTGTAGATAGCCTGTTTAATTTGATTCAGGCTAACTCGTTCTGCTTCTTTGACCTTTTCCAGATTTTGCTCAGTTAGAGGAAAGGTTATCTTAGGATTAAGTACTCGTGGCCAATCAAATTTCGCAAAATATTTGGTCTTACGTTTGTCGGCGGTATTAGTTAGCGATAGAGTGTAACCGGTGCGTCCATGAAAAGCTTCCCGAAAATGAATGATTTGTTTCCCTTTCTCTCCCCTGTAGCCCTTCTCGAAATTCTTACGTACCTTCCAATCGAAGGCAGCTTTTAGAGCATTTTCTACCGCCAATGCTCCCCCTTCAATCAGAAATAGATGCTTGAAATCATCCGGTAAAGCCAATTGAGAAAAAGTCTCTGCAAATTCAGCCAGTTCCACAGTGTAGAAATCGGAATTCGATGGTTTGTGAATAGCTGCCCGCAGTAACTTCTTGGTGAACTCAGGTTCCAGCATCTTGGGATGGTTGAAACCTACTGGATTAGAAGCAAAAAAGCTAAAGAAATCTAAATACTCCCTTCCATCCCGTGCATCGACAAGATGACTTCCCTGACTTTTTTCTAGGTCCACTACAATATGGAAACCATCTATCAACATGTATTTTTTTAATGTCTCTATTACCTTCTCAGGTTCGATCTGAATCATGGGGGTATCCTCTCTATCGGCCATTATGTCTTTTGGTACTGTAAATAATTGGTTCAAAAACTTGTAGCTCCGTTATGATTAGATTTTACCGATTGTCAATTTGTGCTCGTTGCAACCTCCCACTAAAGTCTACGTAGACAGTTTTAATTTCGGTAAAAAAGTCATAAGCTGCCCAACCGCCTTCTCGATGGCCATTTCCGGTTTCTTTAACGCCTCCAAATGGCATGTGACACTCTGCTCCGATAGTTGGACCGTTAATGTAGGTAATACCGGCTTCGATGTTTTGTATGGCTTTGTAAGCTGTATTTATGTCCTGAGTGTAGATTGAAGAAGACAAACCATAGACAGAATCGTTGAGCACTTTGATTGCTTCGTCTAATGAAGAAACTTTGAGTACGCAAAGAACAGGTCCGAAGATTTCTTCCCGAGCGATACGCATCTCCGGACGAACGTCCACAAAGATAGTGGGCTTGTAAAAAAACCCTTTTTTCAAATCGCCATCTTCAGCAAATTCCCCACCCAGCAGTAAGGATGCGCCTTCCTTTTGGCCAATTTCTACATATTGGTGGATAGTTTGCCGCTGAGCGGAGTTAATTACCGGTCCTACCTCTACTGTTTCGTCTAATCCATTGCCCAACTTAAGTGCTTTAGTACGTTCGACTAACATGTCGAGAAACTTATGGTAGATTTTTTCGTGCAATATTAACCGACTGGTAGCGGTACAACGCTGTCCGGTAGTACCAAATGCGCCCCATAATACACCTTCAAGAGCCAATTCCAGATTTGCGTCATCCATCACGATCTGGGCGTTTTTGCCCCCCAATTCCAATGACACTCGTTTGAGCGATTTTCCAGCAATAGCGGCAATGGATTTACCCACAGCAGACGAACCAGTGAAGGAAAGTAGATTTACTTCTGGATGTTCTACAATAGGAATACCCACTGCGTTACCCGTGCCATGTACCAGGTTGATAGCTCTGGGCGGCACACCGGCCTCCAATAAAATTTCTACCAGTTTAGTAGCAGTAGCTGGGGTATCGCTTGCCGGCTTGAACACCACTGTATTGCCACAAGTTAGTGCCGGAAAGATTTTCCAGCTTGGAATAGCCATCGGAAAGTTCCACGGGGTAATCACGCCTGCAACCCCTATTGGCATGCGCATGGTCATGTTGAATTTGTTAGGTAGTTCCGAGGGGACAGTATGAGCGAACAAGCGTCGACTTTCACCGAAAGCGTAATAAGCTGTGTCAATCCCCTCCTGAACGTCACCCCGAGTTTCTTCGAGTACTTTCCCCATCTCGCGGGTCATCAAATGAGCTAATTCTTCCTTTCGAGCCACCATCAAATCGCCAGCCGCTTTCATGATTTCTCCACGTACAGGAGCCGGAACCAGTCGCCAGGTCTTGAATTCTTCTCTTGCAGCTCTTACAGCTGCGTCCACGTCCTCCTTAGACGATTTGGGGAAAATCCCGATTACTTCATCCCAATTGGCCGGATTGCGATTCTCAAAGACTTCGCCCGAAGATGCATCCACCCATTTACCATCAATAAAATTTTGGTAAATTGTAGCCATCTTTCTGCTACCATCGGTTGGTTAAAAGCTTTAAGTTTCCAACATAGACAATACTAAATTGACCTATACATTATAACAAAAAAAAGCTAAAAAGTCAAGATAACAATTAAAAGAATCTCATCTAAAATAATTTAGTTAAAATGAGAAGCCTTATTTACAAAATAACTTGACAATGTCTTCTACAGGTTGTATCTTAAGATAATACCAAAAAAACAAAATTTAGCGAGTTAGCAAACAAAGGGAATCACCGATGGCGAAATCGTGTTATGTTGCTTATCAAGGGGAAAAGGGTGCTTATAGTGAAGAGGCAATCATTCAGTGTTTTGGCTCGGAAGTGGACACTTGTGGGTTTGAAACTTCCGAAGAGGTAGTAGAAGCGGTACAAGCCAATAAGGCTGAGTTCGGTTTTCTACCAGCAGAGAATTCAATTGCCGGAACAATTACTCAGACTTACGATTTATTACTGGAGTCGAAACTCACAATAGTGGGAGAGTACTATTTTCGGATTCATCACAATCTATTAGCATTGCCGGGGGTAAGCATTACAGAAATTACCAATGTTTATTCCCATCCTCATGCATTGGCTCAATGTCAACAATTTCTGAAAAAATACTCTCTTAAACCATTGCCTGAATGGGATACTGCTGGGAGCGCCCGGAAAATTCGTCAGGAAAATCTTTTGACTTCTGCTGCTATTGCCAGTAAACGAGCTGCACAAATTCACAATCTCCAGGTACTTTTTGAATCCATTGAAGATGTCAGCCACAACACAACGCGTTTTTTTATTCTTGGTAAAGGTGAGGTTGCGAGGGCAGAAAAAAGCAAAACTTCCATTCTTTTCTCGGTCCGCGATACACCAGGTGCGTTGCTTCATTGCTTAGAAGTTTTTGCTACCTATGGGTTAAATCTTACCAAGATCGAGTCAAGACCAGAGAGAAACCGACCCTGGCACTACATTTTCTATCTGGATTTCGAGGGCTACATAGAGGATCCGCCGGTAGAGCAGGCCTTAGTTCAACTATTGAAACGAGCTCTTTTTGTCAAAGTATTAGGTTCGTATCCAGAGGGAGCCCTACCAGAATGGCAAAAGACCTAATTAAAAATACTTCCAAAATTTAAATAATTAAGAACTTAAACAAAAATGATCATTATCCATAAACCAAAACGGTTGCGAGGAGAGGTTTTTATACCAGGCGACAAGTCTATTTCCCACAGGGCATTAATCTTAGCCAGCTTAGCAGAGGGGGTTTCTACCATCGAAAATCTCTCGCCGAGTGCCGATGTGCAGTCTACATGCAAAGTATTGCAGAAGTTGGGAAGTGAGATTTTCTCTAATGAAAAATCGCATGAGGTTACGCTACGAGGGAAAGGGCGCTGCGGGTTGCGGGAGTCTCCCGTGCCCCTGTTTTGTGGTAACTCAGGGACTACTGCCCGTCTGCTTATGGGAGTATTGGCGGGACAACGTTTTTTCTCGGTACTTACAGGTGACCAGTCGTTGCAACGTCGTCCTATGCAGCGAGTTATTGTCCCAATGCAACAGATGGGAGCGCAGATTCTTGCTCGTCAACAGAACACCCTGCTTCCAATTGCGATTCAAGGGGCGCACCTCCGCGGTATCCGATACGAATTGCCAATTGCCAGTGCTCAGGTAAAAACCGCTTTGCTGCTGGCTGGGCTTTTAGCCGAAGGAGAAACCACGGTTGTCGAGCCACTGCAGAGCCGCGATCACACCGAACGCTTATTTCAGTGGTTAGGTCTACCGCTCCAGAAAGTTAACTTGCAGTATTCTATCGAATCAACACCAATTCCGTCATTTCGATTGTCAGTTCCTGGCGATTTTTCCTCCGCTGCATATTTTGTAGCTCTTGCTGCCATCCATCCCGATGCTGAACTAACCCTTAGGAATGTCAATATTAATCCTACACGTATTGGATTTCTGGAAGTACTGCAACGCATGGGGTTAAAATATGAGATTCAGGTAGAAAAACAATCCCCGGAGCCAGTTGGCACCTTGATGGTGCGCTCTTCTCCGTTGCGGAATGTTGCTGTCTCTGCAGCAGAAGTGCCCAAACTGATTGATGAACTTCCGCTTTTGGCAGTAGTAGCAACTCAGGCCGAGGGGAAACTAACTGTACACGGTGCCCAGGAACTACGAGTCAAAGAATCAGATCGTATCCGAAGCATTGTGACGGAATTAACCAGAATGGGAGCTCAATTGAGCGAACTTACTGATGGTTTTGTAGTAGAAGGCCCCACACCATTACATGGTGCCTTCTTGCGAACACATGGCGATCATCGGATTGCTATGGCATTAGCAGTGGCGGCGGCTGTGGCACACTCGCCCAGCCAGCTAACCGGAGAAAGGTGGGTTACAATTTCTTACCCTGATTTTTTTAATGCCCTTTTCTCTCTTTATGAGGTTTGAGATGAGCAAAATGTACAATTTAGTAGGCTTTGCAAATGTAGATTTCGACAGAAGTTTTTCAGAAAGGTGAAGCAATGCTGAAATATTTTACTGCCGGAGATTCACATGGGGCAGCGCTGATGGGAATTTTAGAAGGGTTTCCTGCCCATGTGCCCATTTCTGAAAATAGAATCAACCAGATTTTAGCTCGGCGACAAGGTGGTTACGGTCGAGGTGTGCGCATGCAAATGGAGTACGATCAGGTTCGTTTGATTTCAGGTATTTGGCGGGGTAAATCCAGCGGAGCTCCTATAGGCTTGTTAATTCACAACAAATCAATGCATGACGCTGCAAGTGTTCCTCCCCGTACTGTACCACGTCCCGGACATGCTGATTTGGCTGGCGCCTGGAAGTATGGATTCGAGGATGATTTCAATCCAATAATCGAACGTGCCAGTGCCCGCGAGACCGCCATGCGAGTGGCAATCGGGGCAATTTGCCAGATGCTACTGGCTGAATGTCAAATCGAGGTGGTTGGACACGTGCGACAAATTGGCTCAATCCAAGCTCCCAAGCTGAATTTGCCAACCGATGAACTCCGTCGATTGATCATGCAATCTCCTGTTTATTGTGCGGACCCTATTACTAGTGAACGGATGGTGCAACTTGTCGACAATGCCCAGAAAACTGGCGACACTCTGGGGGGTAGTTTTGAGGTGATTACTTTCAACACCCCGCCGGGATTGGGAAGTCATGTTCACTACGAAAGCCGTCTAGATGCTCGTTTAGCTTTACATTTGATGAGCATTCCCTCGGTGAAGGCTGTGGAAATCGGTGAGGGGGTTAAAGGATCGCAGCAACCTGGTAGCCAGATGCATGATGCTATTTTGGTAGATTCAGGTACTGTTGTGCGTGGCAGCAATCGTGCTGGGGGTATTGAGGGGGGGATTTCAAATGGACAGCCTATTGTGGTGCGAGCGTATCTTAAACCTATTCCCACCTTACGACAACCGCTGCCCAGTGTTGATCTTGCAACCGGTGTCAGAACACCAGCTCCCTACATTCGTTCGGATGTGATGGTAGTGCCTGCAGCAGCAGTGGTAGGGGAAGCAGTGGTGGCTTTTGTTATTGCTCAGGCCCTACTCGAAAAATTTGGCTCGGATACGCTACCTGAAATTCAGGAGCATCTAAAATTCTATCGTAACAAAATGAAAAATCGCTTTCCGAGTTAGATCAGAGGTTGACCTTCTTAAAGAAGGATTAACTTCCGGAAATGTCGCATCAATCTATTCAACTGTTTAGCAGAGTTTCTACTTCCATGTAACTCCTAATCGTGGTTTCAGATGTTTCAAAAAAATTTGGAGATTTGGATTCAGGAGAGTTCTTCTAAATTTTTTAAGAAACATTTTATGACTAATTACGTTTCAATAAATGTATTCATGAACAAAAAATAGGAGAATCATCATGGAAAGTTCAACTCAACTTGCAGAGGGAGTAAAAGAAAAGACCTTCTTTGCCCGCTGGTTCGGGGTTTATTTCTCGCCACGAGAGACATTTGAGAGTATTAAGCGTAAGCCTGACTGGCTAATTCCACTTGTTGCCTGGGCTTTAATTTCGGCGTTTTCGATAGTAATAATTTCTCCAGTACTTAAGACTGTCCAGATCAATACGATAGCTGAAAAAAGAGGAATAAGTGAGGAGGAGGCCGAAGAGCTTTTGCAAAGCACAGCAGGGGTACAAAAAATTGCTGTGCCACTGTCTTCGTTCATCAGTGTATTTGTTGTTACGTTGATAGTAGCAGGAATATTCTTTATGGTGCAAAAAATCAGTTACGTTTGTAGGCTCACTTTGGGTGCTGTGGATTGTTATCAGCCTTTTGCTCAAAGGCATATTCGGAGGTAGGGCATTTATGGGGTAATTGGAAAATCAAGAAAATTCAGCACCAGATCTCGTGGAAATGTACTATGTTTTTAAATTTTGTGTGTAGCCCCGCTCTAATTTGAACCTTTTCGTACGGCTATTTGTAATGATAATTAGTAGGTGTAAATTATTACAAAGCAGGAGAGTGAATACATGCACAAGGTGACACTATTTTTGGCAATAGGTTGCTTTTTATTGGGTAGCTCTGGATCCGAGTTGCAAGCAGAACAAAAGGTGCTGGGAATTCAACAGTGCATCCAGATTGCTCTAAGGCAAAATTCACAACTTCGGAATGCGGAACGGCGGGTTCGTATTGCTGGTGCCGGGGTAACCTCGGCATGGTCTTTTATTCTGCCAGTAGTAAACAGTAGTTTCAGTGGTACTCGAACATATCAGTCAGAACAAGGTCCCTTTCTCCAAGAAATTCCGGTTGGTATTGATCCTGTAACCGGGAAGATGATTATCATGCAAAAGGAAGTAGTTCTGGAAAGCTATTATCGTAATACTTATAGCGGCAGTATTTCTTTGAGCCAGAACATTTTTGATGGTGGGCAATGGTGGAATCGCATTAAACAGGCAAATGCAGAATATCGAGCAGCAGAGTATGATTACCACGCTATTAAACAAGCCGTGATCACTGAAGTGACTCAAAAATATTTTGAATTGCTTAAAGCTATCAAGTTGGAGAAGGTTTATCAGAAAGCTGCAGAACTGGCAAAGGAGCAGTTAAAAAAGACCCAAAGTATGTACGAAGTTGGAGTAGCAGCACAGGTTGATGTGTACAAGGCTCAGGTGAGTTTGGGTACTGAACAGATCAACCTTATTCAGCAGAGAAATCGCGTGGACATTGCCAGGTCGAACCTGAATGTGGTTCTGGGAAGATCCCCCGGCAGTCCGTTAGAAATTGCAGATGAGGAAATTGAACTGGAGCCATTTACTTTGACCTTAGAGGATGCCATTCGGATTGCGGTGCAGAACAATCCAGAGGTGATGAGTTATCAGGAGAATCTTCGTGGTTCCGATTTTGGGGTAAAAGTGGCCAAAGGCAATTACTGGCCTAAGTTACGACTTAATTTGAGCTATGGACGATTTAATACCTTGTTAGAACGTTTCTACAAAGGATTGGATCGCAATTATCAAGTCTCTGGGAGTTTGTCGTTGAGCTTTAATATTTTCAACGGTTTTCAAACCAGGGCTGCTGTGGAGCAGGCGAGCGTCAACTATGCTATTGCGAAGGAAAACTTGCTGGAGAAACAGCGGGCAGTTCAGATGCAGGTGGAACAGGCATATCTCAACCTGAAGGCCTATCAGCAAATTGCCAGGATTAATGAGCAGAATTTGAAATCGGCCGAAGAGGACTTGCGTTTGGCTCAAGAAAGTTATAAGATAGGTTCTGGAACACTACTGGAAGTTATTGATGCACAGGTTGCATTGACCCGTGCCCGTACAATTCTGGTGGGAACAAAATACGACGGCCTTATCGCCTTAGTGCAATTGTACAGTGCTATGGGTACAATTGAATCAAAATTACAAAAAGTTTTTCAACAATTGAATGTGGAGTAGGGCGATGTCAAAAAAAGGGAAAATTATCATTGTACTAGGGATAATTTTAATTTTGATTATCCTTGTGGTGGTAAACATCAAACGTAGTACAGGTGGCACGATAAAGGTGCAAGTAGGAAAAGTAAAACGAGGCGATATTACCCAAGTGGTCTCCGGTTCGGGGAGAGTCCAGCCTGAGGTACAGGTCAAAATCTCAGCCAACGTTAGTGGAAAGATTGTTAAGCTGCACGTGAAAGAAGGGGAACAGGTGAAAAAGGGACAGATTTTAGTAGAATTAGATCGGACTCGATATGAAGCAGCTGTGGATCAGGCCAAATCGAATTTGAAATCGGCCAAAGCTAGCTTGAAAAAAGCTCGCAGTGAATACAGACGATTTCAGGAACTCTATGAGAAGAATCTCTGTTCGTTGGCTGACCTGGAGAGTGCCGAGGCATCGCTTCTGCTGGCGGAGAGCAACGTAGAACAAGCAGAGGCCTCTCTAAAACAGGCTGCGGATGATTTATCCAAGACCACACTTATTTCTCCAATTGATGGTACGGTCACCAAGTTAAATAAAGAGGAAGGCGAAATTGCTCTGGGGTCAATGTTTCAAGAAGATGTAATCATGATTGTGGCAGACTTGTCTAAAATGGAAGTGGTTACTGAAATTGACGAGAATGATGTTGTACTGGTTTCTCTGGGTGACAAAGCCAAAATCGAGGTAGATGCCATTCCGGACACTATTTTTGAAGGTAGAGTTTCTGAAATTGCTCATACAGCTACCACCAGAGGTATGGGTACTGCTGAAGAGGTAACCAACTTTGAGGTGAAGGTAGCCATCGAAGGTGGAGCACAACAACTTAGGCCCGGAATGTCAGCCACGGTGGACATTGAGACAGAAACCCATCGAAATGTGCTTCACATTCCTATTCAGTGCGTTACCATGAGAATGCCTAAAGCTGAGACGGAAAAACCCTCGGTTAAAAAATATCAAAAAACAAACAAGGGAAAAGCCTCAAACCAAGAAGGAAAAAATGCAGGGAATCAACCTGATGAAGAAACTGATAAACCCAAACCAGAAAGAAAGTTAATTCAGGTAGTGTTTGTGGCAGAAAATGGTTTTGCCAGAATGGTTCCCGTTGAGACAGGTATTAGCAACGATACTGACATAGAGATCATAAGTGGGCTGAAGGAAGGCCAACAGGTGATTACGGGAAGTTACAAAGCTTTGTCGAAACTTCTAAAGGATGGAAGCAAAATAAAGGTGAGTAAGGCAGCAAAGTTTAGAAAAGAGACAGAAAAATGAGGCGATTTTTTTGTAATCTGATCAAAACAGAAATGACCAGTACGGATGAAATACTTAATTGAAGATTCAATCGATTGAGGACCAAGAATGTTAATTGATCTCAAAGATATTGTGAAGATTTATCAGGTAGGGGCAGAGCAAGTACATGCTTTACGTGGAATAAGCTTGCAAGTTAAGCAGAATGAATATGTGGCTATAATGGGTCCATCGGGTTCTGGAAAATCTACTTTGATGAATATTATGGGTTGCCTGGATACACCAACTTCAGGTAGCTATCACTTTGCTGGTCAAAGAGTTAGTGAAATGGATGATGACCAGCTGGCTGATATTCGTAACCGGGAAATTGGGTTTGTGTTTCAGACCTTCAATCTTTTACCTCGAGCATCTGCTTTGCATAATGTAGAACTTCCTTTAATTTACAATGGGACACCAGCCGCCAGGCGTCGGGAACTGGCCATAGAAGCTCTTGAAAAAGTAGGATTGGCTGACCGAATCCATCATCGTCCTAACGAACTTTCCGGTGGTGAGCGACAGCGGGTGGCTATTGCCAGAGCGTTAGTTAACCAACCGGCGGTAATTCTTGCCGACGAACCTACTGGAAACCTGGATACAAAAACAGGGGAAGAAATTATGGAAATCTTTGAAAACATTCACAAGGCAGGGAATACCGTCGTTTTAGTTACCCATGAGGAGTATATTGCCGAACACTCCAACCGCATCGTTCGATTAAGAGATGGGATGATTGAGAGTGATAAAACGTTGGTCAGTTAAATTAGTTTGTTTATCCATTACCTCTGGTGAGGGTAATTTAGCAAGGGAGCAATCATGCGGTTTCTAATCTACCTTGGAGAAGGAATAAAGATTGCTTTCGAGGCGCTCAGAGTCTATAAGTTGCGCTCCGTCTTAACAACCTTAGGTATCGTAATTGGAGTAACAACTGTCATTACTATTGTTTCTCTGATTCAGGGATTAAATAGCTCCTTCTCAGAACAAATATCTACTTTAGGCACTGATACCCTCTATATTAGTAAAATCCCCTGGCTAATAAAAGGTGATGATTTTTTCAGATATCGCAATCGCAAAAATATTACCATGAAAGAAGTTGAAGCGGTACAAAAATCTGCTACCCTGGTTAAGGCAGTAGCTCCTTCATTGGCAACTCGCAAAATGGTAAAGTATCGCGACAAGAAATTAGAACGAGTTGTTATTGAGGGAACCAATGAAAATTACCCTATTACTTCCAACGCACTTCCAGAATATGGAAGATTTTTATCGGAGATAGACGTAAAGCATCGAAGGACTGTTTGTGTAATCGGCTATGAAGTAGCACAAAAGCTGTTTGGGGATCTTGATCCAATAGGGCGAAGAGTAAATATCTCTGGCCACAAGTTCAGGGTAGTAGGCGTGTTAGAAAAGAGAGGAAGTCTATTGGGATTCAATCTGGACACTTTTGTGTTGATTCCTATCGGGGTTTTTCAAAAGATATTCGGGTCCCGCCGGTCTATTCAAATTCAGGTAAAAGTGATTAGTCCGAAACTAATGGATGATGCAGTAGACGAGTTGACAGGTATTCTGAGGAAAGTTAGGAAGGTACCACCTAATAAAGAGAATGATTTTGCTATTAATCAGCAAAGCATGCTTTTGAACGCCTATAAGAGTTTGACCGGTGGTCTCTGGGCCCTTCAGCGATTACGCCGTTGATAGTAGGTTTGGGTTTGGGATTTGTGGTGTTTATCGGTACTTTCTTTGGCATTTATCCAGCCTCAAAAGCAGCCAAATTGAACCCCATTGAGGCTTTGAGATATGAGTAAGCTTAATCCATTGGTTTCCTTCAAAAAGTGAGTATTTTTAAATTCGCAATTTGTAAAAGCTGAGATTTTTCTATGAATATCACAGAGAGCGTGAACATAGCTCTGGGAGCTATTAAAGCCAATAAGTTACGATCGATTCTTACCCTCCTGGGGGTTATTATTGGGGTAATGACCATCATTGCCATGCAGTCGCTGATTACAGGACTCAGGAACAGCGTTGAGGAGCAGTTGACGGTTTTAGGCTCGAATGTTTTCCAGGTACAGAAGTATCCTGCAATCCAGACAAGCGGTGGTTCCAGGTGGAAGTATCGTAATCGGAAGAATTTAACTGTTGAAGAAGCCGAGGCAGTGCGGAAGTACTGTACAGCCGCCAAATTGGTGGGTGCTGAGGTTTGGACTTTTGGAAAAGTTTTGCGCTACAAAGAAAATAAAACCCTTCCTAATGTTTATGTAGCAGGGGGGACTCCGGAGTTTGCTGAGAACAACGGTTACTTTGTGAGTGATGGTCGATTTCTTACCTGGTTTGATGTAGATCATAACCGGCAGGTTATTATTTTGGGAATGGATATTGTGGAGAAGTTATTTCCTCACGAATACCCAATTGGCAAGGAGATTAAGCTCGATGGTACTCGCTTTGAGGTAATAGGAGTTTTGGAAGAGCAGGGAAGTGCCTTTGGTCAAAGTCGAGACAATCGAGCTGTGATTCCAATTTCTACCTTTCAAAAGCTCTGGGGCAAAAGGAGGTCTATCAACATAACTGTTCAGGCAAAAAGTGCTGCCTTGTATGATACGGCCATCAATCAGGTTATTGGGATTCTGCGGGCGGTACGGAAAGTTCCGCCCGAGAAACCCAATGATTTCGAGATCTGGTCCAGCAATACGCTTATTGAGGCTTTTGACAATCTCACCAGAGTCGTGCGTTTAGCTGCCATTGCCATTGCTTCTATTTCTCTTTTGGTAGCCAGTGTTGGGATAATGAACATCATGTTAGTGTCGGTTACTGAAAGGACTCGGGAAATTGGGATTAGAAAGGCTATCGGTGCCAAAAGGAGAGATGTCCTCTGGCAATTTTTGATTGAAGCCATTGTCTTTTGCGAAATTGGAGGAATCATTGGCATCGTACTTGGAATTGGGATTGCCGAGATAGTAGCAATCTTTTCTCCTTTACCAGCCGCCGTACCTATCTGGACAATTTTTGTGGCTATAGTAGTTTGTTCGTTAGTGGGCATCTTTTTTGGCATTTATCCCGCTGCTAAAGCTGCCCGTCTTAATCCCATCGAGGCCTTGCGCTACGAATAAAAATTTAATTCTCCCCTGTTTTTCATTGGTAAGCTTTATGAGTGAAGAGATTATTCTGTTCTCAATCCAGTCCCAGTTTTTTTCGATAATATTCCGCAACTCGCTGTAATGTAGTTTCCAGTGGTATCTGCGGCTGCCAGCCAGTCAGGTTGCAAATCTTACTAATATCGGGGATGCGGACCTTCATATCCTCAAATCCCTTTTCATAAACTTGCTCATAGGGAACAAAGACGATTTCTGAGTCACTGCCAGTCATTTCCTTGATTTTGGAAGCTAATTCTTTAATGGTAATCGGATTATTGTTACCTACATTGAATATCTGTCCCACCGCTTTGGGATGTTCACAAAGTTTGATAATGGCGTCTACCGTATCTGTTACATAAGTGAAACAGCGAACCTGATTTCCATCTCCATAAACCATAATTGGCTCATTTTTTAACGCTCGCGTTATCATACGAGGAATAACCATTCCATACTGTCCGGTTTGCCGTGGTCCCACTGTGTTGAACAAACGCACCACAATTGCTTGCAGGTTTTTCTCCTTATAATAAGCCAGCGCTAAATACTCATCAATGGCCTTTGAGGAAGAATAGCACCAACGGCTACGGGTGGTAGGGCCTAAAACGCGGTCATCATCTTCAGAGAATGGGACTTTTTCACTCTTGCCATAGCTAAGTGGTAAATCACCTCACACTCGCTTACCAAGCGGTCCATCACAGTTTCGTTTTGGATGGTGTCAATAGCTATTTTGAACCGGGGGTGTTCTAACAGATGGGCTACATTGTCCAAGCTGCCTGTAGAAAGATTGTCAATCACGTTGACCTCGTGACCTTGATTTAGTAAAGTTTCGGCCAAATGTGATCCAATGAAACCAGCTCCACCGGTAATAAGTGCTTTCATTTTGCCATTTCTCCTTATTAGTTCAGTCGTTCATATTTGTAAATTAACTACTACTATTTTCGTCCACTTTTTCTGGTTTCTTGAACATATGCTGCTGTAAGCGGCGGGATTTAGAGATGTGCATCAGAAATGTGATCAGTCCGAAAACCAACACAGCCTGTGCCAGAATTAGGATGCATTCCCAAATTTCTGCGGTGGGTAGCATTAAGGCACCTAATCCAACGCACAGAGAGACGATGTAAATGAACACCACTGCCTCGCTTTGTCGCATTCCAAGTTTAACCAGTCGGTGCGAAAAGTGATTCTGATCACCAACAAAAATAGGGCGCTTTTCCCGCAGACGGATGATAATCACGCTCAGTGTATCGAAAATCGGCACCCCCAGAATAATCAGCGGCATGACTACCGGTACAAAGGTAGGGCTGCCACTGGTGACGTACGAAGTGGTAACAGTTAGAACCCCCAGAACAAATCCGATGAACATACTACCAGCATCTCCCATGAAAATTTTGGAGGGATAAAGGTTGTAAGGCAAAAAGCCCAATAGGCTACCCAAGAAAACTGTAAAGATGAAAGTATTGAAAAATTGAGCTTGTTGGTAGGTAAGAATTACTAACAGCGAAGTTGCAATGGCTGCAACGCCTGTTGCCAGCCCATCCATATTGTCAATAAGATTGAAGGCATTAGTGATTCCGACCACCCAACATACTGTAATTACGTAGTCTAATAGGTTCCCGGGCATGAAGTTGGTTTGTACCCCTCCCAGAATCAAAGTAAATGCTGCAATAAATTGACCCAGGAATTTCCACTGGTAGGGAAAATTCTCGCCCCGGATGTCGTCAATAATTCCCAGTACAAACACAATAGTAGCACCCACTAAAATAGTGAATAATTTAGGCAACGCTGTTTGTACCTGTGGTAACAAATGCATAAATGTACCCCAATAGCGGATAAACCATTCCTGGTGTTGGAACAAATGCAAGCCAATAAGATAAGCAAGGATGACAACCATGAAGGTAAAATAAATAGCCACTCCGCCTAATAGCGGTTTTGATTGTCGGTGGATTTTCCGGTCACTGGGTTTGTCAATAATGTTCCACCGTTTTGCCAATTTCATGACTGCCCAGACAGATACCGCCGACAGACTGAGAGATAAAATAAAAGCAGAGCCAATTAAGTAATACCACATATTAATTCTTTTTCTAATTTTGAGGCCAATTTTTCCCGTGAATAATTCTTTTCTACGAATGCACGCCCATTTTTTCCCATTTCCCGACATAGATGGGGATTAGACTTCAGGGTTAGAATTGCTTGCATCATTTGCGTAGTATTTTCAGGTTCAACAAAAATACCAGCTCCTGCTTTTTCTAACAATTTTCGAGCTTCACCATCCACACTCAATATAACAGGGCGTTCGCAAGCCATGTTGTCGAACATTTTGGAAGGTAGAGCGCTGGTAAATAACTTCCTTTTTTTTAGTGGTACTAGAGTAACGTCACAGGCAGAAATGTATTCTGCTATTTCCTCTCTTGGAATTTCATCTAAAATAGTCAAATTAGTCAACTGTTTTCTGTGTTTAATATCCAGTACCATTTTTTTCTTAGGACCGTCTCCAACAAATAAAAAATGCACATCAGGTAGGTTTTTCATGTTATTCACTAAGTCGCAAAGTTGTTCCATCCCCTGTGCTAAGCCAAATATTCCAAAATATCCCACCACAAATTTGTTCTGGAGATTTAATTCTATCTTTTTTGCTTGTCCTCGGTTGGCATATATTTTCAGATTACTGCCATTTTCAATTAGTAACAGTTTCTCAGGCGGCTCTCCTCGCCTGAGCAGTGTGTTTAAAATACCGCGAGTTACAACGATTATTTTCTCTGCCTTGGAATAGTAAAATCGCTCCAGTTTTTCCGCCCATCTTATTAATCGGGGATTACTTAATTCACCTAAAACAATTGCTGACTCTGGCCAGATATCCCGAACCTCAAAAACAAACCGAGCATTTTTCAAGCGACTTAAAATGTAGCCACTAACGCCGACGAAAAACGGTGGGGATGTTGCATAAACAATGTCGAATCGACTACCAGTAAAAAGTCCTACCAAAATAGATGAAAGCATAAAACTTAGGTAAAAGGCTAAACGGGTTATGAATGTTTTGTTAGGGGTTGCAAATACCCAACTTCTCCAGACTATTATTCCTTCCATCAGCTCCTTTTGAAAGAATTTAAATCGGTATTTCTTAGGCAAAATACCACTTGGATGGTTTGGGAACTCTGTAATAACAGTGACCTTGTGTCCTTGCTTGACTAAATAACGGGCTATCTCAAAAGCCCGCGCTTGAGTTGCACCTATCTCGGGCGGGAAATATTGAGAAATGTACAAAATTTTCACGCGCTTCTTGGAACTGTCCATCATAAAACACGCTTATCAAGAAAATTATTGCTTTGAATATTAGAATTCAATATATTTAAGCCTGATATTAACGTAACCATTAGTTATTCAATGAAAACTATATGCGTTTGTACATCGGTTCATCGAGCATGGGATGTTCGTATTTTTGAGAAGGAGATTTTAACTCTTCTTAAGCGGCATCGCGTAATTTACGTTGCCCCTGAAACTGATTCCCAACCGCCACGCATTCCCGCTGGATTGACCTATATTCCTTTAAAGAAAACCCATAACCGGTTGCTGAGGTTTTTTCGGGTATTATTTGTCTTTAGGCAATTATTTAGTCTCAGAGATCAGGTCGTTTCTTATCATGTCCATGACCCTGAGCTGTCTATTGCGTTGGCAGCGTTAAAAATTCTTACAGGCAAGTATTGTATTTATGATGTCCATGAAAATCATTCTGCTGCCATAAGGGATCGGTTCTGGATACCGCTTTTCTTAAGGCGACTGTTTTCTGCGGCATTTTCGATTATCGAAAAAATCTGTACGCCATTCTTTGATGCGGTAGTTTGTGTCTCTGATGAAATTGCCCAACTTTATCCCAATACGGATAAAATTGTACTACCGAATTATCCCAGCAAGATGCATTATCACTCTATTCCTCGCTTTGATCAAAAAAAGCCTTACATCTTGTTAGCTGGCGGCCTAACCAGAGTAAGAGGTGTTCTACCTGCAGTTCAAGCGTTTGTAATGGCTAAATTGCCCGAAGAGTTTCAACTTATTCTACTTGGCTGGTTCGAATCTGAGGATTTAAAGCGCACAATTCTAAAAATACTCGCAGACTCTGACAAAAAAAATCGTTACCAATACATACCCTTTGTGCCGTATCGGGAAAGTTTAAGATATGTGAAAGAAAGCGCTATTGGTATTATTCCTTATCTGGACTATTTGAATCACAGGTTTGGAATTCCTACTAAAATATTTGAATTCATGGCTGCGGGTACGCCGATTATTTACAACAATTTGCCAAATTATCGCCGTTTGTTGGAACCTTATCAACTGGGACTTTCTGTTGACTGCTCCGATATCATTGCAATCAGTAAGGCAATGGAAAAGTTGGCTCACAATCCTTTGCGCCGCCAGAAAATCGGAGAACAAGCTCGTCAGCTATTCCTGACCAAATTCAATTGGGAACAGCAAGAAAATGTCCTATTAAATTTGTACGAATTTCCATCAAGATGTTGCGTGTTTTCGAAAGTAGTAAGTTGCGATGATTAGGCTAAACAGGAAAAATGAAATGCTGCTGGCCTGAGATGCTCCAACGATTCCGTGAGAAGGGATCAGAATAAAACAAAAAAGGATGTTTGTTACCACTGCCACAAATGGTGCCCACAAAGTAACCGCAGGGAATCCTCTTCCCCACAAGCTGGTGTTAAAAATTATTGCAATTCCCAGAACAACAATCCCGGGCAATAGCCACACAAGGGCTCTATAAGATTCGGCAAATTCTGGCTTGTACAGAAAGATGATTATCTGTTTTCCCCAAATCAGAAAAAATGCGGAAACGAATAACCCTATTGAGAAAGCAAGGGCGCTGGCTTTTAAAGTCAATTTCATTTGTTTTTTCCCCTCTGTTTCCGAAACTCTGGGGAAAAGCACCACACCGGTTACGTTGGGAACGCGTTGAATCAAGCTGCCGATATTAGCCGCTACTGCGAACAGACCTACTTGTTCCAGAGGTTGGGTGTAATTGACAATGTAGAGATTTATTCGAGCAAGAAGAAATAGCAACAGATAGGCAATTGTCGCCCGACCACCAATGTTTAAATTTAGCTTCAGGGCATTCCAATCAGGGCGGAATCTGATCATCAGTGGAGTATGCCAGGGTTTAATTAGTACAAGCAATGCCATAACTGCAATAACAAACATTGCCAGGGAGTAGTTAATTAGTACCACCGTAGTGGTCAAATGTTTCATTACACAGAAGTAGGCAACATCAAAAAAAAAGAAAAGGACTATTGGCCCTATGTAGGCGAAATTGTAATGCCAGAATTGTTGTAATCCTAGAAATATCCCTTGTAGCATACGTCCAAAGATGAAAAAAAGTGCAATTAGAATGCCAAGCTGAATATAAAGTCTCTTGATTCCGGGTAGTATTAATTGGAAAATTGCATCGGGCAAGAGACTAAATCCTGCAAACACTACCGTTATTACCCCAAACAGAACAATAGCATTAGAGAATAGAGCAGAAACATTTTGTTGGCTTTTATCCTTACTGGTGAAGTAAATGTTGGTGCGGTGAATTCCTTCTCCAAAAAGCACTCCCAGGACCATAACCAGAAAGCTTACCATCGCATATTCCCCCCGGCCAGCTCGTCCTAACTGTCGGGTAATTAGAACTGCGTTTAGAAATCCAACAACCAGAACAACTCCTTGCCCAAATAACGTAATAACAAAACTGGTTAAAAACTTCATGTTGTGATTGTGTTTTCTACAACAAATTTATTATCCACAAATTTAATTTCAGGCCCTGGTAAGTCTTGCACCTCCTCAACATTTTTATTGATTAATTTAAGGGGGTTGACAAATCCTACTTCCCAGAGTTCATTCTCGTTAAGCAAGTTGGTAGAAGCAAGAAAATTCATGCACTGACTCATATTCGAACTAGAACCAGCAAGGTAACCGCTATCGATACTGACCAGGCGTCCGTTTTCTTCTAAAACGATTTTCTGCCCCCAAATTTCATAAGTGCCGGGAGACAATCCAGCAATGGGGGCAGAATCACTAATAACAATAAATCGCTTTGTAGTCTTTGCTCGTAGTGCTACTTTAATGAACTCCACAGGTAGATGATGGCCATCACAAATGAACATTCCAAAAAGTGAATCCTCAGCAAGTTGAGGCCAAATAGGATTGGTATGTCTGGCTATTAAATTGGGGATTCCATTTCCTAAATGGGTACAAGCGCGAGCCCCTGCACGACAAGCTTTTTCAATTTGTACTTTGTTTGCCAGATGATGGCCTAAAGATACTGTTACTGTTCCGTCTCTAGTGATGTGTTTAATAAGTTCCTCTGCTCCTTGCAGTTCTGGAGCTAAAGTCACAATTATAATTTTGCCGGCGGCAAGATCTTGAAATTTGTCGTACAGTTTAATATCAGGAGGACGAATCCAATCTTTAACGTGTGCCCCCCGGGCGCCGTCGGCCGAAGAAATGAAGGGCCCTTCCAAATGAATTCCCAGAATATGAGGGCCCAACTCAGGATCTTCCATCGCCGTTGCTATTATCGGGAGATTCTCTTGATAAACTTCCATTGTGGATGTAATGACTGTAGGACAATACGCTACTGTTCCACGTTTAACCAGCTCTTTAGTAACAAAATGTACCTTCTCAACTGTAAGGTCTGGTGCTGAAAAATCAACCCCAAGGTAACCATTCACTTGAAGATCAACAAATCCGTTAGCCATTTTTATCCTCCAATAATGCAGATGAATACTTGTCCAGATAAACAAAGGTATTAGGATGTTTCCTCAATATGGAAGCAGGATGCCAGGGGGAGATTTCTCCTTCCAGACAATCCTTTACTGCCTGTGCCTTTCTGCTATCAGGAACGGTGCAAATGATAGCTTGCGATTTCATTATTTGTTTTATCGACATTGAGATAGCGCGGTGTGGAACGTCTTCCAGAGTGGCAAACCAACCTTCACCAAGTTGCTGCCGACGGCATTTTTCGTCTAACTCCACAATAATGTATGGCTTTTCTGTTTCAAAATCTGCCGGGGGATCATTGAATGCCAGATGACCATTCTCTCCGATGCCTACAAAAGCCACATCGATATCGTAGCGAGATATGATCTGGTTCAATCTCTCGCACTCGGCCTCAGGGTTCTCAGCATCTCCCTGAATCAAGTACACCTCGCCAGGATGAACTTTGTCGATTAATCTCTCTTTCAAATAGCGACGGAAGCTGGCGGGATGAGATTCCGGAAGTCCCACATATTCGTCGAGATGAAACATGGTTGTCTTCGACCAATCGATAGTAGGATCGCCGGTTAAAGCTTCCAGAAATTCAAATTGTGAGGCACCTGTGGCGGCAATAAAAGCAGCTCTACCCTTCTCGGCGATAGCCCCTTTTAACAGCTCTGCTGCCTTGCGGGCGGCAGCTTTCCCAGTTTCCACTTTTGTCTCAAATACCTGGATGTGCATTGTACCCTCCTTCTGTTAATTTTAACCTGTATTCTACACCTTTTCCATTACTCTTCCGCTTTGACAACAGTTCGTTTACCAATTTCACCCCGATAGGCCATAGCATTTAAAGCCTAACTATAGGGCAAATTTTGAAATGCTAATCGTTTCACCGGCTCAACTTTGTCCAGAGGTTCTGGTTGGTCATTGATGTCTCGTTTCAATTTTTTAGACCTCCGATAAAAAGTTAAATGTTAAATAAAATAATACAACAAATTGAACAAAAAATCAAGAGGTTTCTAATTTAGCTCATTTTTCGGAGGAGATTTTTTTCTTTCCACAAACTGTATGATTTAATAAAGATGTTTAAGGAAAAAAACTTGAGTAGGAAAATCCTCATCGACAATTGTAGAGGACTATGGAACTGGTCGAAAAGAGATTTGGAATGGTAAAGAATTTGAACCATAATGGTCCATACCTGCTCAGCGAATGAAATCGGAGTCGGAATTTTCATCAGCGGAAGGACGTACAGAGGAGGTTGGTGAACTTGGGGCTACATTAATAGTCGATAAAAGTCGCTCTTCGCGCAGAAGTCTCTGATGCTGTGGATGGTAATTGGGAAAAGGTCACTTTCGCAGTTTAGCCATCATGGAAGCAGGATCCCAGTAGGCCCACACAGTTTGAATCTTAGCTTTTTCATCAACTCCCAATCTGAACCTCGATCATCAAACTCATCAGCAAAGTCTACACCATCGCGATCACTATCCTCCTCGAATTCTGGATGCGTACCAATGATAAACACCCTGCCAAGGCCATACTCAAAGGCTACAATAGCAGGATCCTTATTCCCTTTGTCGTATCTCCCTAAAATGGCTACACTAGTATCCTTGTTCGGTATTAACTCTGGTCCCCAGTAGTAAAGCATCCATGCAGAATCTGGTTCAGATTGTGTTATGGGATGTGAAGAATCTACGATGTTCAGTTTGCACATACCATATTCTGGATAAGGAACGATTTCATTAATGGGACCTTTAGCTGTACCTTGAAATAGCCCTAAGGGCGTCATAGGAAGTTGATTCTCTTGCCAGACAACTTTCTCACTAGCGAAATAAGCTCCACCACAAATGCCAATGTACCCTCCCCCATTTCGAATAAAATTCTTTATCTTTCCTTTGCCCCCTGAGGAAATATCCCGGGCATATTGGTACATATCACCACCCGGGATGCATAGGATATTAAAATTATCGAGACTCTGGTTGTTAATGTATTCTGCTTTTATCAATAAGACCGTACAACCCATCCATTCAAACATGTTCGTAGTGGCCCGGATACAATCTTCATCGGCGCCTTTGTCTGAATAAAGGGCTACCTCAGCGCTTTTATCTGGCGCCTGTGGGCTCTGGCAATTGGTGATCAATAAAAGCGACAAAAAAATGAAAAATCGACTCATTAGCCATCGCATTAATTTGCTTTTCGTTTTATTCCTTCTTCTACTTGATCAGCTTTTGTTCTTGTAGGCACCTTTCAATAAGCTCCAGATATTTTGTTCGGAGATCAGTATCAGTAAGCCTTAATACACCCCAAATATATCTCCCTTTCCAGAAAAGGGCAATTTCTCCATAGTTAGGATCTGAAAGTGTGTAACGGCCTTCTTTTATCTCTTTTCGAGAAGACTTAGTGAATTCCATATATTGACTGAGCATCTCCTTACAATCTTTCGAATCCGTTCCTTCAATGATAAAAAGTGTAAATGTCGTATTAGAATCGCTATACTCGGCTGTGAAACCGGAATGTAAAAATCCGTAACCCAAGAAGTTTTTTGCAACAAATTTTTCAGAATTCTGCTTTTTCCCTTTACTTGGGAAACAGGCCAAAATTCTGGGTAATGGTCTCTTACCTCCTAAATTCTCAGCCACCTTCTTTGCAAAGGTTTGTAAGACCTCTTGACGATTAGTATCTACATCATAGCAGTATATTTTCACATAATAATTTGCTGTCACAAAGTTGAATATTGGTGCCACCATATAACCCTGGGCACCAATATTCAAAAAGTCCGCCCCTATTGGTCGCTCTTGACTGTAGATTCCAAAAGCATGAGTAGGGGTTTTATGGCGATAAATTTCAACAACAACAGAAGCGCTGTCCTCGTTTAAGTATTCAGCCACCTGCAGCTCCTGGAACTCGTAGCTTAGATAGAGCTCTGCTGCACCATTTATATACTCATAAAGGGTTTCAGGGGTATAGACCTGAATGTTTTCCGGTTTTCTCCATCCCTTTATCTCAGGGAAAAGTCCTGATGGCACCCCATTTTCTGGAATCAATGATGCAAACCCCAAGCAAGGAATTAAATATGTCAACAAAAGCATAGTTAAAAGGGGACATTGGCTTTTTTCGAAAATAAGTAATCGTTTCATCAATACCTCTAATTACAAATCTGTCTTGCTATTAATTTTAATCTAAGAGCCTGGATCGGCTCCAGATGGTATCCTTTTGATAACCTGGATTTATTCTTTTCAGAAAAATGATAATCAAGTAAAAGTTTCGAAAAAAATATAACAAAGAAAAATGAAAAAGTCGTCCAGATACATAAAGTTGGACGTTTTTTCTGAAAAATTTTAATGTTAAATATTGGCTTCAAACGAGTATGGTTTATGAGGTGCTGGGATGAAGACCTGTTAAAGTTGATTTGTGGCAGCTCAATTAAATCCATCTTCTTAAGGTGGAATACAGCCTTATCATTCCAACCGAAGGGTTACTCTGAGTTTGTCGAAGGAGGAAATATTATCTTTCATCCGTAAACAGATTTCCCGTTTGTTTCAGCCGGGCCCAAAATGATACTGTAGAAATAGGAGGCTGTTTAATGA
>MZGM01000023.1 GCA_002085035.1 Candidatus Zhuqueibacterota bacterium 4484_219 | reverse complement strand
ATTTTATTCTTTAATTTATCTCTCTATTTAATTAAAATTGTTTATTTTACATTCTATTGGAAAATAAAATTAAAATTTATAAGAGAAAAATGGTAATAATTATACATTTTCATTGTTATTCCCCCTCAATTTCTGAAAGAATCTCTAATATTTTCTCTTTCAATTCAGGAATCTTGTTTTTGACCACATCCCATACAATCTCTACATCGACTCCAAAATATACATGTATTAGTATGTCTTTTAGCCCGGCAATTTTTTCCATTCCATTTCAGGCTTTTTGTTTTTGATATCCTGCGGGATATTCTTTACAGCTTCCCCTATAATTTCCAAATTTCTCACAACACCATCTTGTATTAAGTCATCTTCTACAAAATCATCAAATGACAGCTTCTTGGTATATTTTTCAATCTTACGAATAGCTTCCAGGATATCCTTAAGGTAGGCTTTATACTCCCGCTGCATATTTCACACTCTCCAAAATATATGGCTTTAAATCTGGTTTTATGGCCTCAACTACTACAAGATCAACCTTACATTCGAACAAATCCTCTAGGAAAAACTTAAGTTCCATATAACTATCAAATGTCTTTTTGTCCTTTTTGAATTCTACTAAAATATCTATATCACTCTCTCTTTTTTGTTCATTTCTGATGTAAGATCCAAATAATCCTATCCTCTTTACGCCATATTTCTTTATTTTATCCATATTTTTTTCTATTTTTCTTAATATCCCTTCAGATGTCAGCATAGCCTCTACCTCCTTCTTGCAGCCGGGCGGCTATTTCACTTAGCAATTCACAACTGCTCACCTGTCTTTCTTGAACAGGCTCTCCAGTTTCTTTCGTGCTTCTTCGCGGCGCTTTTGGGCAGCGTGATCTGTCTTCCCTTTGCCCAGTTCGAAATATTCACAAAAATTGGCAATTTCTTTATCGCGAACCCACTCCGCTTGTGGTTCGCGGCACTGGTGGTAGGCTTTGGGATCATAAAAGCGACAGTTACGGCAACAGTGAAGGGGAGCTGAACATTTAGGGCAGAGATCTTGACGGCGGGGTTTGTCGTTACCAGGCAGAGAAATTTCTACTCCACATTTGTAGCAAGACATCTTCATAATTGCTCAATTTTAGAAAGGGGCTAAGATTCCTTTTCAACAGATGCTCTCTTTAAATTCATTACAATTCAGAAATAAAAAGTCAACCACCAATCTTTAGGATTGATGAATAATTCAAGTCAAGAGAGTTTGATTAATCAAACTCTTCAGCCGAAATGTATTTGCCGCCAGAGATTTCTTTAGAAATAATGTTTTGCTGGCCATCGAACTTTATTCGGGCATAAATTAACTGATTACATTGTTTACCCAGAATCTCTTTGTGCAATTCACTGCCACCTTCGTAGTCGGGCATAAGGTCGTGGTGCTTATCGACACGAATGCGCAATTTTTCACCACACTTATCGCATTGCACATAGAAATAAAAGGCATCATCTATCTGTGTTGCAGATAGAGATGAAAATAAGTTTTTCAGAAAACCCATAATTTCTCCTTGATTGTCAATAGAAATTTGTTTGTAGGTTGAGAAAGGCACCCAAAACGACGAACGGCTCTTTCAAGGAGCCGTTTACCACTTTTTAGTGCCGAAGGGGGGAGTCGAACCCCCACAGGCTTACGCCTACTAGACCCTGAACCTAGCGCGTCTACCAATTCCGCCACTTCGGCATCATGAGCTTTGTATTATAAATCTAAAGAAATCTATTTCAAAAGTCAAGGATTTTTATCGCGCCTACTCGAAATATTTTCCAGCCTTAATTTTTATCCTTGCTAAAAAGATAATATTTTTTTAAATTAAACACGTTACTAGTGGAAGAGATGAGTACTATTAAACGTAAAAAAGAGCGGACAAAGTTTGTTTGTCAATCTTGTGGTTATGAGTCACCTCGGTGGTTGGGACGCTGTCCGGAGTGCGAAAGTTGGAATAGCTTTGTAGAAGAGCGCCAAGAATTAGAGCCTGCTACATGGACGACAAGGAAAGAGCGTTCTTATCCCCAACCACTTTCTGAAATTGAGATGGAATCGCAGTCGCGTATTCCTACGGGAAGTGAAGAGTTTGATCGGGTTCTAGGTGGGGGATTAGTTCCGGGGTCGTTAATTTTACTGGGTGGTGATCCGGGCATAGGAAAATCTACTTTGTTACTCCAACGACTGGCGGAGATCTCCCGGGATAATTTTCCTACTCTTTATGTTTCCGGCGAAGAATCGGTAACCCAAACCAAGATGCGTGCTCAACGGCTGGGGGTAAATCTTTCCAGCCTTTATGTGCTTGCAGAAAATGACCTTCATGCAATACAGGAGGCAATCAATAAGCTTGAACCTAAGGTAGTAATAGTCGATTCTATCCAGACGATTTACAGTCCCGAATTGGGAAGTGCTCCTGGGAGCATTAGTCAGGTAAGAGAATGTGCACTAACTCTAATGCAAGTGGCAAAAGGTAAAGGGATTCCTGTTTTGCTTATTGGTCACGTAACTAAAGAGGGTGCTATTGCGGGGCCTCGGGTGCTGGAACACATGGTAGATGCTTTATTGTATCTTGAAGGAGATCGGCAGTATCAATTTCGTATTTTGCGTTCAGTAAAAAATCGCTTTGGTTCTACTAACGAAATAGGTGTTTTCGAGATTCGTGAACAGGGTTTAATTGAAGTTTCCAATCCCTCGGAGTTATTCCTTTCTAACCGTCGAGGGGATATTTCTGGTTCCACAGTGACCTGTGCAATAGAAGGTACCAGACCACTATTGGTGGAGATTCAGGCTTTGACTACCACCGCAAGCTTTGGCATGCCGCAGCGGACTGCAGCCGGGGTTGATGGTAAACGTTTGGCGTTACTATTGGCGGTACTGGAAAAACGAGCGGGCTTAAGGTTGGGTTCTTATGATGTGTTTGTTAAGGTTGCTGGCGGTCTGCGTCTGGATGAACCGGCAGTAGATTTGGCCATTATTCTTGCTGTGGCTTCAAGTTTTCGTAACTGTCCGATAGACGACCAGGTTGTGGTAGTTGGAGAAGTTGGTTTAGGGGGCGAGGTGCGTTCTATTTCGCAAATTGAACGTCGTGTTAATGAGGCCGAGCGCCTTGGGTTTAAATCGGTGTATCTCCCTCAGGAAAATCTTAAATCGATTTCTCAAAACTTCCAGATAGAAAAGGTCGGGGTTTCCAGTATCCAGGAAGTTTTGCAAGCGTTGTTGTGAATGGTAGATTGACAGTGAATTTTTTTGAGTTGATAGCCAAGGACGACACTACCGCAGCGCGGGCAGGCATTTTGCATACAGACCATGGGGATGTAGAGACACCGATTTTTATGCCAGTAGGTACTCAGGGAACAGTTAAGACGCTTTCGCCAGACGAACTCCTGGAAAATTCGGTTCAAATAATTCTGGCCAATACTTATCACCTTTACCTTCGGCCAGGTGATGATTTGATTCGCGAATTTGGGGGATTGCATCGATTTACAAGTTGGCCACGTCCGATTTTGACTGATAGCGGTGGGTACCAGGTTTTTAGCTTGGCGGACTTGCGAAAATTGAGTCCCGACGGAGTACGCTTCCAATCTCATCTGGATGGTTCGCACCACATTTTTACTCCCGAGAAAGTCATTGAAATTGAGCGAAATCTGGGTGCTGACGTAATGATGGTGTTGGATGAATGTACTCCTTATCCCTGTTCTTTTGAATATGCTCAGCAATCTAATCAGTTGACTCTGGAGTGGGCTGAACGTTGTCGTGAGCACTTTGAGAAGGTTGCCAATCCCCATGGTTATCGCCAGTTTCTGTTTGGCATTGTCCAGGGCAGTACTTATCCGGAAGTTCGCCAGGTTAGCCTGAACCAATTGATAAAATTGGATTTTGATGGTTACGCTATTGGTGGGTTAGCGGTAGGAGAACCTAAGGAAAGCATGTTAGAAATCAGCAAATTTTGCGCTGAGCAGTTGCCAAAGGACAAACCGCACTATCTGATGGGGGTGGGCAAACCTGAAGATTTGGTGGATGCTATTGCGTTGGGTATTGATATGTTCGACTGTGTAATTCCAACACGGAACGGCCGCAATGGCACGGTCTTTACCTGGCAAGGGCGGTTGGTAATCAAAAATGCAATATATCGGGATGATCCTCGCCCAATTGACGAACAGTGCGACTGCTATGCCTGTCGGAAATTTAGCCGAGCCTATATTCGCCATCTGTTTCAAGCTGGAGAGATTTTGGCTCCTCGGCTCGCTACTTTGCATAACATCCATTTCTACATGGAATTGGTACATCGAGCCCGGGAGGCTATTTTAGAAAGTCGCTACCCTGAATTCGCAAATGATTTTTATCGGCAATACCACCTTGAAAATAAGGATTCTGTGTTAACAGCCTGAACAAAAAAGAGAGGCCGTCTAAAGGGCAAGGGAGTAAGGTCAAAAAAGAAGCCAATTCCTTTTCTCCTTTAAAAGAAGAAGAGGGTAGAGGATGAGATCTAATGGTTTCCTATGGTCTACAGGAGTTGTTTCCCGGCTTGAAAGATTAACTCAATGAGCAATGTAAACAAACTGAAAGGAGGGCATCGTGTGGGCATTTTTACCAGTAATCCTGCAAGCTTCACAAGGTTCGCAGCGCGGTAGCACCTTTTTTGCTCTGTTGCCGTTCATTTTGATTTTTCTCATTATTTGGTTTTTGATGATCCGGCCACAGAGTAAAAAGCAAAAAGAACTTCAGAAGATGATCGCCAGCTTGAAGAAAGGTGACAAAGTTGTTACGGTAGGTGGCATTTATGGTACAATTGTGGGTATCAAAGAAAAGGATAATACTCTCATTCTTAAAGTTGATGACAACGTCAAGCTGGAGATTGCCCGCAGTTCTATTGCCAGGAAGTTAGGATAAATTGATTGCTACTGATTATGAAGTTGATATTTATGGGCACACCAGAGTTTGGATTGCCAACACTGGCAGCTCTAAAAGATAGTACCCAGGAGTTAGTAGCGGTTGTTACCTCGCCTGATAAACCCCAAGGGCGGGGATTAAAACCACGATTCTCCCCGGTAAAACGCTGGGCATTAGAATTTGGTCTGCCAGTACTGCAGCCTAAAAAATTGACCGATCCCACTTTTTTACGTCAGCTAAAGGATTTTGAGGCTGATCTTTTTGTTGTTGTCGCTTTTCGAATTTTGCCTGCGGAAGTAATTCGTATTCCTCCTAAAGGGGTCATCAATCTTCATGCTTCTTTGTTGCCGAAATATCGAGGTGCTGCACCTATTCAGTGGGCGATAATCCGTGGTGAGAAATACACAGGTGTCACTACGTTTTTTATTGAGGAAAAAGTTGACACAGGGGATATTATCCTTCAGGAAAAAGTAGCTATTGGTGAGGAAGAAACAGCCGGTGAGCTTCATGACAGATTAGCCGCAATCGGTGCAAAGTTAGTTTTGGAAACATGTGAGTTGATCGAAAAAGGCGAAGTAGTACGAAAAAAGCAAATAGGTGAAATTAGCACGGCACCTAAAATTGATCGAAAGTTGGCGTGTATTGATTGGAACAGAAGTTCTCAAGAAATTGTAAACCTGATTCGAGGCCTCTCTCCCTTTCCGGGGGCGTACACATTTTGGCGTGATCAGATGTTGAAAATTTATCGAGCAAGAGTGTTTACTGGTAAAGGGTGTGGTCAAAAAGCACCAGGAACAATTGTGCGGGCGAATCCTAAAGACGGATTTGTAATACGCGCAGGTCAGGGATGTGTGCGGGTTTTGGAAGTGCAATTGCAAAATCATCGTCGACTTCCAGTAAAGGAATTTCTGCATGGGGCGCATATTAATCCAGGCGAAAAACTGACTTCGGAAGCTCAACAACCCAATTAAAATGGCTGCATTTCCAGGAACAAAATCAGCCGGAGGTAGATTTGAAGAGTATTTTGACCCAGAGAATTAGTTTTAGGGATTTAATTAACTCCAAAATTTTTAGAGGATTGGTTTATTTGTTCCTGGCAGCAGTTTTTTTGCTTCTGCTTTGTGATAAGGTCATTATGCCTCTCTACACTAAGCATGGTCATGAGGTGATTTTGCCCGACGTGGTTGGCATGAACTTTGACGAGGCGAAAAAGCTTTTGGAAAAACAAGGCTTCAAAGTGATTAAGGACAAAGAAATCTATTCCAGTCAGGATTCAGCAGGAACGGTATTGTTTCAGAACCCGGTAGCTAACTCTACGGTTAAACGTGGTCGTCGAGTGTATTTGACCGTAAGTTTGGGTGAGAAAAATGTGCAGGTTCCCAAATTAGTAGGTGGCTCTGTTCGTGATGCTGAATTTAAGTTGAGACAAGTAGGATTGAATCTCGGTGAAGTTCGTTACGAATTTTCATCATATTATCCCAAAGGGGTAGTTGCAGAACAATCGGTACTTGGTGGTGATAGCTTACGTTTGGGGTCCAAAGTGGATATTGTTGTCAGTCTTGGCGAACTTCCCAGTCATTTTGTTGTTCCGAATCTGATTGGTAAAAGTCTGGATGAAGCTAAAAAAGCTTTGAGTAAAGCTGGGCTGCGTCTCGGGAAAGTCGAATATGAGGTACAAAACGATCTTTTACCAGACACCGTAATCAGACAGTCCATACCTGCAGGTAAAGAGGTTAGTATGGGTAGGGTAGTTAATATTGTAGTTAGCAAGGTAGAGGTAGAAAGTCAGGAGGATTTGTCGGGAAGTGAAAAAGATTAAAATAGCCCCATCTATCCTTTCTGCTGATTTTACTCGGCTGGCAGAACAGATTCAGATGGTGGAACAACAAGGAGCCGACTGGATTCATCTGGATGTGATGGATGGTCACTTTGTTCCTAATATTAGTTTTGGCCCGGTAGTGATTCGTTGGATTCGTAAGATGACCGATTTGCCACTCGATGCCCACTTGATGATTACCGAGCCAGAGCGTTACCTGGCGGATTTCCAGAGAGTAGGGGTGGATATTTTAACAGTTCATCAAGAAGCTTGTCCCCATCTACATCGTACCATCCAGCAAATTCGAAAATTAGGGATGAAAGCTGGAGTTTCAATTAATCCTGCTACTCCAGTACAAACTTTAGAAGAAATTCTACCAGAAGTCGATTTGGTTTTAGTAATGTCGGTAAATCCCGGATTTGGAGGGCAGGAGTTTATTAAATCCAGTCTCCAAAAGATTCGCAAAATGTCCCAACTGATTCGCTCTGTCGACAGACCAATTTATCTTCAAGTGGATGGCGGAATAAATGCTGAAATTGTTCCAGATGTTCTGGCAAGTGGTGCCGATGTGTTGGTGATAGGTTCAGCGATTTTTGCTGCCAGTGATTTGTGCCAGGCCTACCAACGCATCACCGAAAGAGTAAAAAAATACCAAATGGTTTGAACAATGGTCTCGTCGAAAGAATCAGTCCCTTATATTGAGCGTCCAGTTTCTGCTATTGCGTTACGATATGAAATCTATCGCAAGCTCATCCATCTTGCTGCCTTAATAATTCCTGTTGGCTACAGCTTATTTGGAAAATCTGTTGCCCTATTTGGGCTTGCTATAGGTTTAATTATTGCTTGTGCAACAGAGATTCTGCGACAGCGGTGGGGGGGATTTTCCAGAGTGTTTGATTTTTTATTTGCAAAACTGCTGCGAGAATTTGAAGTACGCCAGCTCACAGGAGCTACCTATCTGCTGTTGGGATCCTTTGTGACTGTGCTGTTTTTTTCTAAGCCAGTGGCTTTATTTAGCTTGTACATGATGGTTTTGTCCGACACACTGTCGGCTTTAGTCGGACTAAAGTGGGGGCGAACAAGATTTCTGAACCAAAAATCATTGGAAGGAAGTCTTGCTTTTTTCCTTTCAGCGTTATTATGGGGAATCCTTGTTTTCAAATCTAATCTCTGGCCTGTAATATTAGGAACGGCCACCGGCACATTTCTTGAGCTTGATCTAATCCATGTTAACGATAATCTTCTAATTCCTCTGGGGACAGCGATAGTGATTGAACTTGCACTCAGATTTTTGGGATGAGTGAACTCAAAAAACAAAATTTTGTAAAAAACTAAATCCTGAATTTGCTGAGGGTTGCGATGCCTACGTACGAAGAATTTCCCTGCCCTCATTGTGGACGAACAATTCGCCGCTTTAAAAATCCATTGCTTACGGTTGATATTATTATTGAGCTTCATCAACCTAATGGAAAGCAGGCAATTGTGTTGATTGAACGCAAAAATTATCCCTTTGGTTGGGCAATTCCCGGTGGCTTTGTAGACTATGGAGAAAGTTGTGAGCAAGCGGCTGTACGAGAAGCCCGAGAAGAGACTTCGTTGGAAGTGCGGGCTTTGGAATTGTTAGGAGTGTATTCAGAACCTGATCGTGATCCCCGTCACCATACTATCTCAGTGGTGTACATTGCTCAGGCTAAAGGTAAACCGCAAGCTCGCGATGACGCCAAAAATCTCGGTCTCTTTACTGCCGAAAACCTACCAGCCCCTCTTGCCTTCGATCATGCTCGTATTTTGAAAGACTACTTTCAGCGAAAAATTAACCTAAAAAATTGTTGATTCTTTTGTCATTTTTATTTAAATTTAAAAACACTTTGAAGATTATGAACCGCAAATCCCGGATCACCCTTTTCTTCCTGTGCCATTTTCTCTATCTATTCGTAGGAAGCTGTGTTTTCTCCCAAGAAGTAGTATCGGTGCGGGTGCTCTATTCCGCTAATACCAATGGTCAATTGCTCGATTGTGGCTGTGGCCCATCTCCAAAAGGCGGTTTACCCCGCAGGCAAACAATTGTAGATAGCTTGCGACGTCTTTATCCGGGAATGTTACTACTTGATGGTGGTGATCTCCTCGCCACCACAGAACGACAGCTTCAGAATGCATTTGTAATTCGCGCTTATCAATCCTTACACTATGACTTCATCAATTTGGGTGATCAAGAGTTTTGGAATGGAGCGACATTTCTGCAGAGGAAATTGTTCGGTGCTAAGTTACCAGTGGGGTCTGCTAATGTTCGACTTGCAAACAAGATCAAGCTTGCTTCCAGTGCAATAAAGGTTAAAAATAGGCTACGCATTGGTTTGATAGGAATAGTAACTCCAGAGGTTTTTGATTTCTTTCCAGATACCAAGCGACGGTTTTTTCACATCGAAAATCCGTTACCTGTACTTTCCAGAATTATTTCTGACTTGCAAAAACAGACTAATGTGATTTTTTTGTTGGCTCATATCGCCAGTGGGCAGGAAAGACAACTCGCAACAGCTTTTCCCGAAGTAGCAGCGATTTTTGTCGGTCATGCTCAACCTCAATCTGGAGCAAAATTGCAGAAAATAGGTAACACCTGGGTGATTTTCGATGGAATCGATGGAGAAAGCCTTGGTTTATTGACTTTGCAGATAATACCGCAAACAGGGAAAGTTGTCCACGCTGAATATGAGAATATTTCCCTTTCTGCTGATATTCCTGAAAAGCCGTCGATGTTGCATCTTGTCCAACCTTATTTTGACAAAATCAAACAGATCAGCAGAATCAATTTGAGTGATGAAAAAGTATTAAAAGGAAGCCTAACATGTTACCAGTGTCATGTGTTGGAATACGAAAAATGGGAGAAAACTCGTCATGCTGTTGCTGGGAAGATTTTGTCTTCTTTGAGTAAAGATGGTAGTCGGATTGATTCAGGGCTAAAAGGACAAAAAATAGACCTGACCAAGGTAACTTGTAGTANAACAGTCAATCCGCATGATCATGCTCAGTGGCTACCTGGGGTTCAGTGTGAGGCCTGTCATTGGATTAGTTCGCAGCATGGAGAATTGGGATTCACCGATGAAAAAGCACGAGCGCGGAAAACTATTTGCCAGCGCTGTCATACTAAGCCCTACAGTTCCAATTTTGATTTGAAGACCTATTGGCGTAGGATCAGACATTAATATGTGGCGGACGATAAGAAGACACTGGTTGTATTGCTTCTCCTGGTTAGTGACGTTAAAATTAGTGTTGGTTTCACTGGGTGCCTTTGTGTTAAAGAATGTTTTTGCTATTTGTAAACAGGTTCGCAAAGGTAGAGTGGTAGTTTTTTTAGTTTTAGGTTTTATCGTTCTTGAAGTAGGGTGGAGTTTTTTCTATCCCAATAAGGGTTGCCCCCAACAACAGATACCGGTGATAGTCAAACGGGGAATGAATGTCCATCAAATTGCTCGTTTGTTAGCAGAAAACAGGGTGGTGGATAGCCCTGTTCGGTTCGTGTTGGTGGCAAAACTTATGGGGGCGAGTAAACGTTTGCATGCCGGGGCGTACGAGTTTCGATCTGGCTCATCCAATTTTGATATTGTTCGCAAGCTGCGAGACGGTCAGGTAATTACAGTTAAAGTAACAATTCCTGAGGGACTGCCAGCTACTCGTATTGCAGCTATTTTGCAACAACGTATCGACATTGATTCTGCCCGTTTTGTGAAAGAGGTGATGAATCCGGTAATGGCCCAGACCCTGGGTATTGCTGCATCCTCACTGGAGGGATTTCTTTATCCTGACACCTACTATTTTTACTATGGGATGGATGAAAAGAAGGTAATTCACCGTCTTGTCAACCGATTCAAACAGATTTACACAGAGGATTTTAGGCAGCGTGCGCAGGAGTTAGGAATGACGCAGCTTCAAGTAGTTACCCTGGCCTCAATAATACAAGGTGAAGCGATGCTGGATTCGGAACTTAGTTACATTTCGGCTGTGTATCATAACCGTCTCAAGCGAGGGCTTTTACTCCAGGCTGACCCCACGGTTCAATACCTTGTCAAGGATGGGCCTCGTCGGTTGCTAAAGAAGGATTTGACTATTGATTCTCCTTATAACACCTATCTTTATCCAGGATTACCACCGGGGCCAATTAACAATCCTGGGGTTGCTGCTATTCGTGCTGCTTTGTATCCTGCCAAGGTAGGGTATCTTTATTTTGTTGCCAGAGGCGATGGTTCTCATGTCTTCAGTTGTACTTTGCAAGAACACTTGCGTGCCAAGCGTAAGTTGGATCAAATCCGACGGCAGGTTTACCGAAAATAAAGGTCTAAAGTGGTATGCCAAAGCGCAAAACTACATCATCTAAAACTCGGAGCTCTGCGATTATCCAGCAATTAAATTCAGTTCAGCGTGCGGTGATTGAGGCCCCCGATGGTCCAATACTTGTACTGGCTGGCGCGGGTAGCGGTAAGACCAAGGTGCTTACTCATCGTATTGCTTATTTGATTTCCAAAAGGAAAGTTAACCCGCACAATATCTTGGCAGTGACATTTACTAATAAAGCTGCCAATGAAATGAAATCGCGCTTGCAAGATTTGATTGTCAAGGATTTTAAAGCGCTTTGGGTTGGTACTTTTCACTCTATTTGTGCGCGTATTCTCCGTCGTGAAAGTGTCTACATTGGCTACGGACACAATTTTGTCATCTATGATGTAGATGACCAGGTAAAAGTAATTAAAAACCTGATGAACAATCTAAATATTTCCCAAAAGGAATTTTCGCCAACCGCCATACATTCTCGAATCAGTCATCTCAAGACTAACATGCTTTCGCCCGAGGAATTCAGCGAACAAGCAGAAAACCGTTTTGATGAGGCGGTCTCAAGAATATACGGGCATTATCAGGGATTTCTGAAATCAAACAATGCCATGGATTTTGATGATCTCATTATTTTGCCGGTTGTGTTATTCCGCAATTTTCCCCAGGTGTTGGAACGCTATCAGGAGCGGTTTCTTTACATTTTGGTTGATGAATTTCAAGATACCAACAGGGTACAGAATGAGTTAATCAAATTACTTGGCAGTAAACATCGCAATGTTTTTGTGGTGGGCGATGACGATCAGTCTATTTACCGCTGGCGGGGAGCAGAGTTGCGTAATATTCTCAACTTTGAACATGAATTTCGTGAGTGCCAGGTTTTCCGCCTGGAGCAGAATTACCGTTCTACTAAGACAATTCTCGATGCTGCCTTTTGTGTGGTGAAAAACAATCGTATGCGCAAACCCAAACGTCTCTGGACTGAGAGGGAGATGGGCGAGAAAATTGTTCTAATGGAAGCTTGTGATGAATATGGGGAAGCGCTAAAAATTGTAGAAAAGATTCAGTATGAAATTTCAAATTACAAACGCAATTTTAAAGATTTCGCCATCCTTTACCGTACCAATGCTCAGTCGCGAGCTCTGGAAGATGCATTGCGCCGTCATGCTATTTCCTACGTAATAGTAGGTGGTATTCGCTTCTACGAACGTAAGGAAGTGAAAGACTTTCTGGCCTATCTCAAAGTGATTGCCAATCCAGCCGATAGCATAAGTCTGCTACGGGCAATTTCTTTTCCACCCCGTGGTATCGGAGAAGTTACTATTCACCACTTGCAGCAATTCGCTTCAGAGAAGAACATTCCTCTATTGGAAGCAATGAAACGAGTAGATGAAATTTCTAGTATTGGCTCTGCTATGAAAGAGCGGGTGAGGCAAGTGTACGAATGGTTTGCTAAATATCAGCATCTCAAAAAAGAACTTGGCATGAACGAATTGTCTCGGGTACTTAATGACGATGTAGGATTTCTGCGAATGTACAAGGAAGAAGGTACAATAGAGGCAATGAACCGCTATGATAATATTCAGGAGCTGCTCGCAGCTATCTCGGAGTTTGCCCAGACTCGAACAAAACCCACTCTGGAAACCTTTCTGGAAGAAGTGTCACTTATTACTGACATCGATACTTGGGACGATAAGGCTAATGCTGTTACCTTGATGACCCTTCATAGCGCTAAGGGTTTGGAGTTTCCTGTAGTGTTCATAGCTGGGTTGGAGGATGGTCTTTTCCCGCTCTCACGCAATATGGATGACCCGGAAGCTTTTGAAGAAGAACGCCGATTATTCTACGTAGGAATTACACGAGCAAAGGAGAAACTTTATCTGTCCTGGGCTCAAAATCGTCGCCGCTATATGGATGGATACCAAAATGTTGTTTCCCAATTCATCAAAGAGATCGATCCTGAACTAATCGAATATGAAGTAACCCCTCAATACTATGGCCGTCGTAGGAGACCAAAGTGGGAGGAAGTTGAACAAGAGATGCCTGCTAACGAAGATTATATCCAAGATGAGGTGCGTTTGTATGTTGGTGGTCATGTGCGGCATCCTGAATTTGGTAGAGGAGTGATATTGAAAATTGAAGGAAGTGGTTTGGATAGTAAGATTACGGTGTTTTTTGACAACATCGGCCAGAAAAAATTGCTATTAAGATATGCCCATTTGGAGATTCTGTGACATGGAAAAAAATCCCTGGGTTCGTAGACTGACCTGGACGATTGGACTTGCTCTGGCATTGAATACTGCCTTTGCCACCCGGCAGTCTGACGAGACCGAAGCTTTTCTTTATGCTACCCGCTTGATGCAAGACGGAATGTACAATTTAGCAGCTACCCAATTCAAGGAGTATGTGGAAAACTATCCCTACAGTCCCAAAGCACCAGAGGCGCAATTTCTTCTTGGCGAATGTTTGTTTAAGAGCAAAAAATACGCTGCTGCAGCTCAGGAATTCCAAAATTTGTGCATGAAGTATTCTAACTTTCATCG
>MZGM01000146.1 GCA_002085035.1 Candidatus Zhuqueibacterota bacterium 4484_219 | reverse complement strand
GATTAATTCCACTGGTTGAGGATGGAGGTTACATCCCCACCGTGGATCACCGCGTGCCCCCGGATGTGTCATTTGAAAACTACTGCTATTATCTGGAAAAGAAGAAGGATATTCTGAAATTGGGGTGATTGAAGTCCAAAGGTGATTTATTGTCCAGAATCATCCTTACCTATGACAGGTCGAGAGAGAAGATAACCGAATAATCAACAACAATTTTGCCGGGGTATCCGCCTCCATAGAGCAGTCGAAACCTCGTGCTCTTACCAAAAAATTCTTGCTATTCTTCTTAAGATTGTTATATTTAAGATAAGATGTAGGAGGAAGATATATTGCATACTATTGTAACCAGAGCAGGTGGAAAGAGTGTTGTCATCGGAGACGATCAGCCTTTGACTATCGTCGGCGAAAAAATAAACCCCACCGGCAAAAAGAAGTTTAGCAAAGCACTATTGAGCGGAGATTTTGCCACCGTCAGAAAGTACGCTGAGGTTCAAGCCGAAGCTGGTGCCGATATTTTAGATGTCAACGTGGGAGTTGCTGGGATTGAGGAAGAGAAGGTACTACCTCAGGCGGTAAGAGTGGTGATGGACACAGTGAATCTTCCCCTTTCCATCGATTCGGCCAATCCTAAAGCGATACAAGCAGCACTTGAAATTTACCAGGGCAAAGCCATTGTCAATTCTGTAACAGGAGAGGAAAAATCCTTGGGTGCTCTGTTGCCAATAGTAAAAAAGCACAATGCTGCCGTTATTGGTTTAACTTACGATGAAGCTGGGCCTTCCGATGATCCTTACAAGCGCCTTGAAGTTGCAAAAAAAATAATGCACCAAGCTGAGCAAATGGGAATTGCTAAAGAGGATGTGCTCATCGACTGCCTGGTACAACCGGCGAGTCTTGAAAAAGCCACTGCTAAAACAACTTTAGAAACCATCCGATTAGTCAAACAAGAATTGGGCGTAAATATTGTTTTAGGAATTAGCAATGTTTCCTTTGGATTACCTGATAGGAAATATTTGAATGTAGCATTCTTGGCAATGGCTGCTGCAGAAGGAATGACTTGTGCCATAATAGATCCCACTGTTCCGGAGATAAGGAAGACTCTATTAGCGGCAAATCTGCTTTTAGGTCACGATGAATTTGCTTTAAAGTGGATTGAATATTATAGAGCAAAATGTTGAAACTAACTATCTTTGTACACCTGCTAAAAATCCTGCTGAATGGTATTCTCTTTTCTTAGGGACTCAAGCCCATTTTTACAGTGGCCTCCAATCTGTTATAAGAAAGGTGTGTTGTTAAATGGGGAAATCATTTAGAGAACATCTCGAACAAGATGAGGTTCTGGTCTGTGATGGTGCTATGGGCACCATGCTTTATTCCAAAGGTATCTACATTAATCGTTGCTTCGATGAGCTGAATTTAAGTAACCCAGCGATGGTTAAAGATGTACATTTAGACTATTTGAAAAGTGGTGCAGATATTATTGAGACTAATACCTTTGGAGCTAACTGGTTCAAACTTGAGCCTCACGGATTAGAGGAAAGATTGTACGAAATAAATTTCCAGGGAGTAAAGATCGCCAGGGAGGCAGCCGGAGATAAGGCTTTTGTAGCTGGTTCGATCGGTCCTTTGGGGCGACCCATTGAACCAATTGGACATTTGTCTCAGGAAGAAGCCAGACAGGCTTTTTACGACCAGGCCAAAGCCCAATTTGAGGGCGGGGTTGACTTGTTCATCCTCGAGACGTTCAAAGACATTAATGAAATTCATCAAGCCTTATTAGCAGTCAAAGATGTTTGCGATTTGCCGGTTATCGCCCAGATGGCTTTTACAGATGAAGGTAAAACGGCTTATGGCGTGAGCCCTGAGGAAGTGGTAAGAAAATTGGAGGGATGGGGGGCTGATGTAGTTGGGATTAATTGTAGTACGGGTCCCGAAGGGGTTTGGAAAGCCATCCAGGAAATGGCCAGGGTTAGCGATATTCCTCTTTCTGCCCAACCCAATGCAGGGTTTCCACAATTAGTTCAGGGACGATTACTTTATCTGGCCTCTCCAGAATATTTTGCCGAGTACGCCAAGCGATTTATTCAGTCGGGTGTGCGAATAGTTGGGGGATGTTGTGGGACCACTCCAGCTCATATTCGAGCTATTAGAACCGCGGTAAAAGCTCTGAGGCCATCGCGACAACTTGTTGAAGTAAAAGTAGTTGAAGTAGAAGAAAAAGTTCTGCAGGTTAAGAAGCCAGCGGAAAAATCTAAGTTAGGGGAAAAATTGGGAAAGAAATTTGTTGTCAGTATTGAGATGAACCCACCGCGAGGCCCGGATTTTTCTAAGGTTGTTGAGGGTGCCAGACGGATCAAAGTGGCTGGTGTAGATGCGGTTAATATTCCTGACGGCCCCCGTGCCAGTGCCCGTATGAGTCCTTTAGCATTGGCTACTATTTTAGAATCAAAAGTGGGAATTGAGACTATTTTGCATTATACTTGCCGTGATCGTAACATCCTTGGCATGCAGTCAGATTTACTGGGTGCACATGCGCTGGGGTTGCGGAATATATTGATTGTTACCGGAGATCCGCCCAAGTTGGGGGATTATCCTACTGCCACGGCTGTTTTTGACGTCGATTCCATTGGTCTGGTACGTATTGCCAATAATCTGAATAATGGTACTGACCTGGCTGGCAATCCTATTGGTGCAGCGACCTCTTTTCACATTGGTGTCGGTGCCAATCCTGGTGCCATTAGTTTTGAGGAAGAAATCTCTCGTTTGAAGCAGAAAATCGAAGCTGGAGCCGAGTATATTTTAACCCAACCAGTGTTCGATATCAAACTTTTGGAGAAACTTTTGGATGGGATAAAAGAGTATAAAATTCCTGTGTTGGCGGGTATATTGCCGCTGGTGAGTTACCGCAACGCCGAATTTTTGCACAATGAGGTACCGGGGATGTCTATCCCCAAAACTGTTAGAGATCGCATGCAAAGGGCTGATTCAGGTGAAGAAGCAAAGAAAGTTGGAGTTCAAATTGCTCAGGAAGTTTTACAGGAAGTGAAGAATATGGTACAAGGTGTCTACCTGATGCCACCATTTGGTAGATATGAAGTGGCATTACAAGTTGTGGAAGTTTTGAAATAAGCAAGCCGATGGTGAATCTTGTGAAACTCTACTAACACCTAATCAAAAGGAGGAAGAGAAAAAATGGGTGTGAGAATCAAAAGTCAGCTGCTACTACGGGGTACCTTAATTGTGATTTTGTTTTAAAAATCCTGCTAAAGAAAAGCTGCTTATGAGTGGTTCTTTCTGGCGCAATCAAGTTCTTAATGATCTTATGCCGTACTGGTATAAATATGCGCCGGATAAAAAATACGGAGCTTTCTATACAACTTTATCCCGTCAGTGGCAGCCGATGCCTCCTTGGGACAAGATGCCAGCAATGATTAGCCGCCAAATTTTCAGTTTCTCAACTGCCTATCTCCTTTCAGGAGAAGATAAGTATCTTGAGATTGCTCGTAAAGCAGTGGATTATCTACTAAAATATGGCTGGGATAAAGAATACGGTGGATGGTTTGCACTTTTAACTCGTACCGGAGAACCGAAGGATACCCACAAAGGTGCTGCTGCCCAGATCTATTCCAATGTGGGACTTACTCAGTACTACTTTGTCACAGGGGATAAACGGGCTCTTGCACCCGTTCTTAAATCCGTTGAAATCCATAAAACGTACGCTCATGATGAAGAGTTTGATGGCTACTACATGGGGCTGAACAGAGATTTGAGTGTCAGCGATTCTTCCAAAGCCAAGCACTCACACTATGGCCAGGGGTCTCTTTTACCGAATCTTATTCTTGCTACCCGAGACTCGGAAATTGTAAACTTTGCAGAACATTTGGCCGATTTAAGTATCCAACGAATGATTGATCCTGTGGATGGTTGGGTGTTAGGATACCCTACCAGATTCGATCGAGATTGGAAATATAACCCCTACATAGTGGAAGGAACGGAGAGTGTATATCTGGGGGCAAATTCAACAGCAGCTCTCTTCTTTTTGCGTCTCTACCATCTGACCGGGAAAGAAAGCTATCTGAAGTACGGAAAGGCAGTAGGGGACAAACTCTGCCGCTACGGATTCGATGCGGAGCAAGGGGCATGGTACCACAGCGTGGCGAAAGCTCCTCCTTATCAACCCGTGGGCCGCCAAAAGATACATTGGTGGATCCAGATTTATGGTGCCTTTCTGCAACTTCAGCTTTACCATCTCACTCAGGAGGAGCAGTATTTGGAACGATTCCGAAAGAGCGAGCTTTTCTATGATCGTTACATGGTAGATCATGAGTATGGTGGTGTGTTTATAGGAGTCTATCTGGACGGTTCACTTATCGGAGATGGCAGAAAAGCGGCGCCCTGGCAAACCTCATACCACGAAATTGAGCACGGATTCCTCAATTATCTCTATCTCAATCTGTACGTGAACAAACAACCAGTGATACTTCATTTTAAATTGAATGGTCCCGGAAAACATTTCGTTTCTCCAGTGGATGATCCCTCTGTGCGAATTTCTGAGGTACGAATAAATGGCAAGCCCTGGACTGAGTTCGATGCTCAGGAACGTAGTGTCACATTGCCTCCGGGGAAAGACATGGAGGTGGAAGTGACACTTGTTCCGTAATTAGTTTTTTCTCATGCGGATAATTTTAACTTGAGGGAGCTTCCATTTTGGCATAGATAGTCATAGTTAATTAATCCAGAGCCCGTTACAAAGCTTAGCTTTTAGTATTAGAAGAGAGGGCGACGGAAGATAGAGAAGTTACAGCTCCAGAATTTTGGATATTCCAATTATCATTTTGGGTATTTCCCACTATTGGCTTTCCCCAGAGGGACACTATCAATAAACTGCAAAAGAGTAACACAGGTTTCATGGTTGCCTCCCTTTCCTAAAAATCAAAAAAGCCGAACTACCAATAGAATCATTGTTTGCGATTCTTCGGTAGCCCGGCTGTCGTGTCAAACTTTCTCTAATTTCTTTATCTTTGACTTATGAATCTTTACTGTCCTACTCCGACCAAAGCCCTGTGACACTTGCATTCGCCCCGTGGCTTTGCGCCTCCCAATTTCTTGGAATTTGCCCTTCTCGGGATCTAATTAAAAATATAACAAAAAGTTAGAAATATTAAGGGCAATTTTGGGGATAGAAAAATTGATGTGCTACTTTAAAACTATCCAGGGTAAATTTTTTACATTACGGGTACCATTTTTCTTGCATTTTGAGTTTAGTTTTATTATATTTGGCAATTCCTTATGCCAACGCATGGTGTGATTTCGACTGAAACAAGCAGGCAATATTCTGAGTAAGTAAACAAAAGTTGTTAATTACGTAAGGAGAAAAACTATGCCACGAGTAACTATCATTGGTGCAGGAAGCGGTTTTACCCGGCCGTTATGTACAGATATTCTGCTCATTCCAGAGTTGGAGTCTGGTACCTTCGCGCTGG
>MZGM01000145.1 GCA_002085035.1 Candidatus Zhuqueibacterota bacterium 4484_219 | reverse complement strand
ATCGTAGAATTCACCAATATATGGCTGAGGAAACAGTTCAGTAGACGAGTCGGGGAACAACAAACCCAAAAGAATTTTAAGGATCGTGGGATCAGCATAAAACACATATTCACCAGCGGGAAGTCCTGAAATCATATAGTTCCCGAACATAGATATTCCTAATCCGGCAATGGACGTATCTGCCATATCAAAGGCAACAACAAGAGCAAGTGATATTGGAACGAAATCTTCCTCACTTATCACTGTACCTTGAATGAGAGAACCATTTTGGAAATTCGACTTTTTTAGGCCGGTTTGGAGATACTCTTGAATAGCTCCAATTGATTTTCCAGAGGCTTTCAAGGCCTTTATTGACTCGGTAATACGTGCCACTTCGCTATTGCAACGAATCTTCTGTTTTAACTGCTGGACCAGTTGTTCTTGTTGAAGACGCTTTTTTAACACATTCATCCACGCCTGGTGGATTTCCAGATACTGTTGTGCTCTTGCCTCAGGTGCCGCAGCCAACATCTGGCGGAAAATTTTTCCCTTTAACAACTGAGGGGAAAGATTCGAATTTACCTGAGATTGGGCAAAGGTTAAACCAGATGCGACGACAGCTAAAAACATGATGGTAAATAATAACGTCAATGATACTATGTTTCTCCCCTTTTCCCAGGACGTTTTAGCTGAACTTGTCCTAGACCTGCTTTTGCGTTCCAAAAATAACTTCATAATAAAGCCTCCTTATTTTTTTTCACTGCAATTAATATCAAAAAACAAAAAGCGAAGTTCCACTACTTCGCCACACTCTTCACGTTAAGTAACGGTATTTATTTAGCTTATAAAAAATAGAGCGGATGACGGGGCTCGAACCCGCAACCACCGGCTTGGGAAGCCGGGACTCTACCAATTGAGTTACATCCGCCACTTTGTATTGAACTTTTAACACATTAATAAGTTAGTAAATTTAATAAAAAAGTCAAGAGAAAAATTCACATTTTTCTCTTGACTTTGACCAAAAAAATTTTTAAATTTTTTACCTACGAAGCCGAGGTGGTGAAATTGGTAGACGCAGTGGACTCAAAATCCACCGGGCTTTGCCCATGCCGGTTCGAGTCCGGCCCTCGGCACTAGAACAAAGGGCGGTTTAACTAACCGCCTTTTTTGTATCCCTGACTATGGCAAACACGAGAACAAAATCATGAAAGCTGCTATCTTCAAAACTAAACACAATATTGTCCTCGAAACTAATAAAGCTGTAGCTCCTCCAACTGCTAAAGAGGTTTTGGTAAAGGTCGATACCTGTGGCGTTTGCGGTACCGATATCCATATCTTTGATGGTGAAGCCAAGGCCTCCCCCCCAGTAGTCTTAGGGCACGAATTTTGTGGCACCGTGGAAAAGGTGGGATTAGATGTTAGTACAATTGCACCCGGGGCTTGGGTAGCTATTGATCCCAATATCCATTGCGATAGCTGTTTCTATTGTCGCAAGGGGTTAATTAACCTCTGTCAAAATTTGCGTGCTATTGGGGTAAATTTGGACGGAGGATTTGCCGAATATTGCCTGGTACCAGCAACACAAGTGTACCAAATTTCTGACTCTTTCCCCCACCAGTGGGGAGCTTTAGCAGAACCAATTTCTTGCGCTTTGCGCGGCATTGAACGAGCACAAATCCGCAGCGGTGAATCTGTGGTTATTTTGGGGGCAGGCAATATTGGACTCATTATGCTGCAGCTGGCACAAATCGCTGGTGCTGGGCGTTTGGTAGTAGTGGAACCATTACCAGAGCGACGTCAAATAGCCCAACAAATTGGCTGCGATGGCACAATCGATCCGAAAACATCCGATGCAGAGGAACAAATCCAACAAATGACTGGTGGAGGAGCTGATGTGGTTATCGAATGTGTGGGTAAAACCGAAGCTGCTACCATGGCAGTACGCATCGCTCGCTGCGGTGGTCGAATAGTAATCTTTGGTTTAGCTGAAAAACAAGACTCCCTTAGGGTAAATCTGCAAGACCTCTTTTATCGAGAGCTTTCTATTTTGGGCTCGATACTTAATCCATTCACTTTTCAAACAGCTATTCAATTGCTGAATTCTGGCAAGATCCGTTTCGATTACTACAAAACACAAAGTTTTACGCTTGAACAAATCCAACGCGCCTTTGCTGCACATCGAGAAGGGAAATATCACAAGATTTTTATCAAGCCTAATATTTAATGGGGAAAAAATGCTGTATTCAGGTATCAACTTGAAAAAATTTGAGTTATTTAAGCGATACGAGAAAAATCCCATTTTAACATCTGCCAACTGGCCTTATGCAGCAAATGCTGTTTTTAATGCTGGAGCAACAAAATATAACGACGAAACATTGTTATTAGTGCGTGTAGAAGACAGACGAGGGTTCTCTCACCTGACTGTGGCACGTAGTAGTGACGGAAAGGAAAATTGGAAAATTGATCCTTATCCTACCCTTGTTCCTGACATTCAAGCTCAGGAGGAAATGTGGGGTATTGAAGACCCAAGAGTTGTCTGGCTCCAAGAACGAGAAGAATTCGCAATTACCTATGTCTCATTTTCAAAAGGCGGCCCATTGGTATCATTGGCAATGACAAAAGATTTCCGTAATTTTACTCGCTTAGGCCCGGTGATGCCACCTGAGGATAAAGATGCTTCGCTATTCCCCCGTCGGTTTAAGGGACGTTGGGTATTGATTCATCGTCCAATCATTAGAGGGGAAGCCCACTTGTGGATTTCATTTTCGCCGGATCTTAAACATTGGGGCGATCACCAAATCTTACTCCCAGCACGACCAGGATGGTGGGATTCACACAGAGTAGGACTATGTCCCCCACCCATAGAAACCCCAGAAGGTTGGCTGATAATTTACCATGGGGTACGCTACACCGCTTCTGGAAGTCTGTACCGATTGGGATTAGCGTTGTTGGCACTTGACGATCCCCGAAGAGTGTTGCATCGCAGTTCCGAATGGGTGTTTGGTCCTAAAGAACCCTATGAGCTTATTGGTGATGTACCCGGCGTAACCTTTTCATGCGGAACAATAGTTAACAAGGACACTAATGAGTTGAGACTTTATTATGGAGCTGCAGATTTCACACTTTGCTTGGCCACTGAATTTAAAAAAGAATCGATAACTCAAAAAAAATCTATTGAGGAGGTACAAAATATTGATACATGAGAGAATATTTAAAACTATTCGAGTTTCGTTTGTAAGTACTTATCTACCTCGGCGTTGTGGTATCGCCACATTTACCTATGATCTGGTTAATTGGGTAGCTGAAATTCTGGGTGAATCTTCTGTTGAAAGTAGTTTACTCCAAATCTTAGCAATAAATGATACCCCTACAGGATACAAATATGGTCCGGAAGTACGTTTTGAAATTCGTGAACAACAAAAATTAGACTACCGGGAAGCAGCCGATTTCCTCAATATCTCCCAGACCGACATAGTGTGTGTGCAACATGAATTTGGCATCTACGGTGGTAAAAATGGATCTTATTTACTTACCTTGTTGGGTAATCTAAAGAAACCTGTTGTTACTTCCTTACACACAGTGTTGCAAAACCCTTCTCCAGATGAAGCTCGTGTACTAAAACAAGTTTGTAATTATTCCACCCTGGTTGTTGTCCAGGCCCAAAAAGCAGTGGAATTACTAACCAATGTTTACGGTGTACCTCGAGAGAAAATTGTTTTCATTTACCATGGAGCACCTGATGTCCCTTTTCTGGATCCAGCTTATTACAAAGATCAATTTCAGGTGGAAGGCCGTCGGGTAATTTTGACCTTCGGATTGCTTAGTCCGAATAAAGGTATTGAGTTTGTTATCGAGGCAATGGCTAAAGTGGTAGCTGAATTTCCAGATGTAGTTTACATTGTGCTTGGTGCCACCCATCCCAATGTCAAACTGCATTGGGGAGAAGCATACCGGTTATCACTGGAGAGATTGGTAAAAGAGAAAAAACTCACCGAACATGTAATCTTTCATAATCGTTTCGTTTCACCGGAAGAACTTATAAAGTTTCTAATCATGTCAGACATTTATGTAACACCTTATCTTGCCAAGGAGCAAATTGTATCAGGCACTTTGACCTATGCTGTAGCCTGTGGAAAAGCCATCATTTCCACTCCCTATTGGTACGCCGAGGAGCTATTGGCTGATCAAAGAGGAATATTAGTCCCTTTTCGTGATTCTGACGCCTTGGCGAAGAAAATATCCTTTTTGCTGGAGGATGAAACAGAGCGCAATCGTTTACGAAAACGCGCTTACCAGTTTGGACGTCAAATGATATGGAGAGAAGTAGCTACTACCTATACGGAAACATTTGAACGTGCACTTAAAATATATGGTCAAATGGGAATGCCTGCCCTGGTACGTCGGCGGGTTATTCCTCAATTTTCTCTTCCTGAAGTTCGTCTTAATTATCTCAAACTATTGACAGACAACACTGGTATAATTCAGCACACTATATTTACCATACCTAATCGTTTTCATGGTTATTGTACCGACGACAATGCTCGAGCTGCCCTGGTAGCAGCTATGAACTGGCATCTTTTCAAAGATACAGATATTATTCCATTACTTCATACCTATCTTTCATTTCTCCACCACGCATTTGATGAAGAAAAACGCTGGTTTCGTAATTTTATGTCATATGAACGGAATTGGATGGAAGAAGTAGGCTCAGAAGATTGTCATGGAAGGGCCCTTTGGGCATTAGGTACTACTGTAGAATACGCAACAGATGAGAAGATACTGGCCTTCGCTACTCGCATGTTTGAGCAAGCTTTGGAAACATGTGAATCATTTACTGCACCCCGACCATGGGCTTATTCCATCCTCGGTTGTATCACCTATCTTAGACGTTTTGGTGGAGCAAGTGATGCACGCCGCTGTGCCGAGATCCTGACTCATCGTCTTATGGAGTTATTTTCTGCAAACTGTTCGAACGAGTGGCCTTGGTGCGAAGATATCCTTACCTACGACAATGCTCGCTTACCCCAAGCACTTATTGTAGCCGGCCAATGGCTTAAAGATGACAAAATATTAGAACAAGGCTTACACTCTCTAAATTGGCTACTCCAAATCCAAACTGATCCTCATGATCATCATCTCTCTCTGATCGGCAATCAAGGATGGTTTCCCCGAGGAGGCAAAAAAGCTCAATTTGATCAGCAACCAATCGAAGCAGCCGCTTTGGTAGATGCTTGTTACGAAGCATATTCTGTCACTCAACAAAAGGAATGGTTTAATAAGATTTACCGCTGTTTCAATTGGTTTCTTGGAGAAAACGATGTTCACCAGCCCGTTTATGATTTTACAACCATGGGTTGTCACGACGGAATACATAGTTCGGGTGTAAACCAAAATCAGGGAGCTGAATCAACATTGGCCTGGCTGGCGGCTCTCCATAGAATGCACGAGCTTAATCAAGAAAATATTTTGTATGGCACTGAACCTTCCAGTAATGTATCATGACACCAAGCCTTCCTACATAACTACTTACCACAGTGGACAACTGCGCGCTAAAATTAAACTCGCTAATTTGCATCTGGAAAATTGCCAATTGTGCCCCCGACACTGTGGAGTGAATCGGTATCAGGGGCAAAAAGGATTCTGCCGGGTTGGTAAGCGAGCAAAAATATACAAATACAAATTGCACCATGGTGAAGAACCCCCTATTTCTGGCTCTCCTTTAACCACTGAGCGAGGTTCAGGTATTATCTTTTTTGCTGGCTGTACTATGGCCTGTTGTTTCTGCCAAAATTACCCTATGAGCCATTGGCGTCGAGGTTATGAAGTCACTTCCCTCGACCTTGCACGCATCATGCTGGAATTACAGCACCAAGGAGCCTACAATA
>MZGM01000144.1 GCA_002085035.1 Candidatus Zhuqueibacterota bacterium 4484_219 | reverse complement strand
CCTTGCAATGAGACAATGCTTGAGTATTACAGAAGACTCCGCTATGCTAATGAACATTTTTCCACCAAGATACAGCAAGGATGGTTGACTGATCGAGGAAGAATATATATTACCTATGGTCCACCCGATCAGGTTGAACGGCATCCCTATGAGAGAAATAGTAAGCCTTACCAGGTGTGGTATTATTACACCAATAATTACGAATTTGTTTTTGTTGATCAAACTGGATTTGGATATTTTATACTCGTTTATCCTCCTTACTGGCTCGAAAATCGGTAAAAAGAATAACTTTTCTCAAGGTTATATCCTTGGTAAAGTAAGGGGGAAAGTTGTTTTTTCTGTCCGATCTGAATAATCAGCACCCTCCAGAAAAACCATCCATAAAACCTTGACTATTTATATTCAATTTGTTATATTTAGTAATACAATTCTCAAGCCGTGATTTTTTATGGAAGGAGAGGATACTAATGAGTGACCAACGATTAAAATCCAATAGTGCAGGAGATGTCATGAAGAAACTTAGAACCAGGGGGCTTGGCAAATATGGTAAAAAGTACTATATTGGCTATTATTTGGTTGCAATAGCGACGTATGGCGTAGCTATTGCCGTTTTTCTTTCTTGCGGCAAATCTCCAGAGGAAAAAATTCCAGAAATCAGAAAAAAACAAGCTTTGGAACATTTGCAACAGGGCAAATCCTTTTTGGAGAATGAGAGATATTACCCTGCGGCTAGGGAGTTTTCCCAGGCCCTAAAGGCCAACCCTTATCTTTTGGAAGCACGCAGAAATTTGGCCATGGCTTATCTCAAAGGCGGTCAACTGGATAGCGCCAGAATAGAATATTTAAAAATAATAGAAAAAGAACCCAAATTCGCTGAGGCTTATAGCAATTTGGGTTATATTTATATGGCCAAAGATAAATATAAAGAGTCCATTGAAAAATATAAAAAGGCTATTAAGTTAGAGCCAAAAGTACCACTACATCATTACAATATTGGTGTTGTCTATCTTAATATGGGTCAACATCAGCAGGCCATTGAGGAATTTGAGAAAACAATAGAGCTTGATCCCAACTATTCTAATGCTTATTATCATCTGGGCTTGGCTTATTTTCGTGAACATCAACTTGAAAAAGCTAAGGAAAATTTTAACAAAGCGTTACAAATAAATCCCCATTTCCGCGATGCCCAATATAGCTTAGGACAGGTTTACTTGAAGGAAAACAATTATCAGCAAGCTCTAGAGGCATTTCAGAAAGCTATCGCTATCGATCCTGATTACCTTGAAGCTCATTATAATTTGGGCACTGTTTATCGTCGTTTAGGGCGAAATGAAGAAGCGGAAAAAGAATTTGCCATTCACAAAACCCTCACTGCCAAGGCTAAGGAAAAAGAGAAGCAGGATTTAATTGAAACTTTCCTTAATAATGCCATGTATCATTTTAATCGTAAAGAATTTGCTGATGCGGTGCGAAATTTGGAACGCGGCTTGCAGATTAACCCCGAGCACTCCGAGCTTCATCACTGGATGGGTTTGGCATTGATGAAACAAGGAAAATATAGCGAAGCCATCCCAGAGCTGCAAAAATCTGCTGAACTTGATCCTACTAACGATGAGGTGTTTATCAACTTGGGGTATGCCTATCTGCAAACCAGACAGCTTGATCGGGCAATCCAAGCTTATAGGAAAGCCTTGCAGATCAACCCCCATCTTACCGATGTGTATGTCAATTTGGGCATGCTTTACGCGACCAAAGGGGATTACAGTGCAGCAGCCCGAAATTACCAAAAGGCTTTAAAAATGGGGGAAGAGAGTGCAGAGGTGCATAAGGGATTGGGTAAGGCCTATTGGCAGATTGGGAAACTGAAAAAGGCAGCATATCATTTCAACAAGGCTTTAGAAAAGCAACCTATGGATTTAGTGACTCGTGGACGTTTGGGGTATCTTTACGCTGAAATGGGCAAATTAGACGAGGCGATTGCCGAGTATAAAAAAATCATAAAAGTTGATCCCAGTTTAGCACTGGCACATCATAGTTTGGCAAAAATATATCTAAAAAAGGGAATGAAACACGAAGCAGAGCGGGAGTACAAGATAGCTTTAAGTTTAGATCCAAAGCTGGAGTCACGATTACAACAATGGGAGAAATCAGGTAAATGAGGTAGAAGCATGAGGAGTAAATTAGTCGGAAGTGTCATATTGATGCTATTGCTTGCTTGTGGGAAGTCAAACAATTCAAAGGATGATTTTATCCAGAGAAATCATTCTGCCTCCCGCACTAAAGTTGAATTTGTTGATGTCACTAAGGAAGCTGGCATCCAGTTTAAATATCACACGGGTGCCAGCGGGCGTCTCTATTTTGTGGAAATTATGGGGTCTGGGGGTGGTTTTTTTGATTACAATAATGATGGTTATCTGGACATTTATTTGGTAAACGGTGCCGATTTGCCTGGCATGAAGTCTGAGGTGCCACCTACCAACAAACTTTACCGCAACAATGGAGATGGTACTTTCACTGACGTTACTTTAGAGGCTGGAGTTGGTGATACTACCTACGGTATGGGCTGTGTGGCTGGTGATTACGATAACGATGGCGACGAAGATCTGTACGTCACCAATTTTGGAGCTAACAAACTTTACCGTAACAATGGAGATGGTACCTTTACCGATGTTACTTTAGAGGCTGGAGTTGGCGATACTTTATGGAGTTACGCTGCAATATTTTTCGATTATGATAACGATGGTGATTTGGATTTGTTCTCAGAAAACTATCTGGATTATAGCATTGCTAAGGATAAAAAATGTTATGTTTTAACTTTCCGTGACTACTGTAGCCCATTCGAATACGATGGCCAGCCCAATAATCTCTATCGTAATAATGGTGATGGAACTTTTACTAACGTAACCAAAGAGGCAGGATTGTATACCCTTAAGGGGAAGGGCATGGGGGCTATTGCTGTTGACTTTGATAACGATGGCGATATAGACCTTTATGTCACCAACGATCGTGTCCCCGGATTCCTCTACCTTAACAATGGTGATGGCACTTTTACCGAAGTGGGAATTCAAGCTGGGGTGGCTCTTAGCGATAATGGTGCGGCTATGTCGGGGATGGGACCCGATGCAGCCGATTACGATAATGACGGTGACTTCGATATCTATGTGCCGCACTATTCGTACGAAGTTAATTCTCTTTTACACAGCCGGCATCGCTAAATACACTCTGTTCTATGTAGGTTTCGCTGGCAAATTTGTTGATTACGATAATGATGGCTACAAGGATATATTGACTGGTAATGGTAGTTCACTGTTGCATCACCATAAAAAGGATGATATGGTTACTTTTGAAGAGACAAATCAGATGTTTCGCAACAACGGAGACGGTACTTTTAACGAAGTTTCTAAAGAGCTCGGACCAGCTTTCCAGGAAAAATATGTGACTCGGGGAGTAGCAGTGGCTGATTATGACAACGATGGTGACATGGACATTTTGGTATGTGATTGGAATGATACGGCCAAACTTTGGCGGAACAATGGTGGTAATCGCAATAATTGGCTCATGGTCAAAACTGTTGGTACCCGCAGTAATCGTGACGGCATGGGTGCACGGGTGAAAGTTACAGCAGGCGGAATAACCCAAACTGACCAGGTAAAATGCGGCGGGAGTTATCTTTCTGATAGTGACCGTCGTTTGCATTTTGGACTAGGCAAATCTAAAACAGTAGATCTAATAGAAGTCCGTTGGCCCAGCGGATTGGTAGAACAGTTTCGAGACATAAAAGCTAATCAGTTGGTTGTTCTAACCGAAGGAGAAGGTATTACCAAGCAGGTGGCTTTTACTTGGAAGTAATAAGAGAGGATGAAAAGAAATGTTTACAAAACTCAGTTGTCTTTTATTCGCACTTATATTAGTTTTGTGTCCTGAAAAGGGAAACTCGCAGATAGAAGTTCCAAAAGGTCCCATTGTGTACGTACTTTACAGTAGCGGTCAAGTTTTTAGTGCCGATTATTTGTATTTTGGTAAGACCGATAAGAAGGGCAAAGCAGATTTTCGCACGTTATTTTTTACAGTAGTAGACTCACGCGGAGATTCACTCAGCCATCGACTGGTTCACTTTGTCGATATCAAATACATACTCTTCAAGCCGGAGTGGTGGCCGAGAGGGATTGAGTATGTGAAGGAGAATTTTGCTCGAGAAAACCCGGTTTTTCTCCCTATTGCTCTTGTTGATGGTTCGATGAGCAAAGTTGTATTTGAAGAAAAGGAACGGCCGCATTTCTATTTAAAAGTTTTTAAAAATGAAACAATAGGAACTTCTACAAGAAGAAAATACCTTGGTCGAGATTTTTTATTCAATCCAGACGACAACTATGGTGATGGTAGATTACTGGTTATTGCTACTACCCCCCAGTATCTCGAAGAAGCAAAACAGGCAGAATTCGTGCGGCAAATTTTACGAAAATAGAAAGAGTATTTTTTTCTAAACCCTGAGGAGAGAAACGATGCTAAAAAAACAGCTTGTGTTGTGGTTAGTGTTGTTGCTTGCGTTAGGTGCATGCGAAAAACTTAGTAAGAAGGAATGGACTATCTATTCTAATGGTAACCAGGTGACTGCTCTGGCCGTGGAAGCTTCTGACAGTCAAGGAGAATATCTTTGGGCCGCTACTAGTGGAGGAGTTGTCAGATGGAATAAGGGAACTGGAGAATACGTAAAATACACACCCCTCGATGGCTTAGCTTCTAACCGAGTGGCATGTATTGCTATTGAATCCGACGGTACTAAATGGTTTGGTACTGTGTCCGGAGTAAGCAGATTGCAAGATGAAGAATGGAGAACATTTACGGTTGAGGATGGTTTGGCCTCGAATATGGTACAAACTATCGCTATCGGCATCGATGGCAGTAAGTGGTTCGGTACCTATGGTAGCGGTGTAAGTTTGCTTGATTCTAAAACGAATAGTTTTACTACTTATACCACTGCTGATGGTCTGGCTAGCAATGATGTTCGTTGCATCGCTATCGATAAAAAGGGTGTTAAATGGTTTGGAACTTCCCGAGGCGTTAGTCGATTTGATGGCAGTAGTTGGAAGAGCTATACTACTACTGATGGTCTGGCAAGTAATCAGGTTTTGTGCATGGCAATTGATACTGATGGAGTTGTCTGGTGTGGTACTACCGGGGGAGTAAGCCGATTTGATGGCACAAACTGGGTTACCTACACCACCTCCGATGGGTTGGCATCGGATACGGTTTGGTCAATTGCTGCTGATAAAGATGGTAGGAAGTGGTTTGGTACCTATAGGGGGGTAAGCCGGTTTGAAAGCCACCCGGGCCTGTCCGCTCAGGGCCCCAATTGGACTACTTACACTACTGCTGATGGTTTAGTTCACAATGATGTACGTTCCATTGTCGTTGATTCTGAAGGTAACATATGGTTTGGGAC
>MZGM01000022.1 GCA_002085035.1 Candidatus Zhuqueibacterota bacterium 4484_219 | reverse complement strand
TGTAAGGGGACCTTTACTTTGTGGCCGTTAACCTCAATCAGAGAAAGTTCGATTTGATGTGATTCAAGTTTTACTTTTGCTTTGATACGATCTCCGGCAAATAATGGGACGTTAGATTTTGCTACCAGATTGAACCCTCGTACATGTAATAGAAAAACATTGTGTGATAAAGCTCTCAGAATTTTGCCGCGTACCACCTGGCCAGTGGAAAACTTCTTTTCCAACTGTCCAAAATCGATAGGCAGATAAAATAAATTCTTCAATAGTGGTAACGAAAGATACATAGCAAAATCTCAGCTCTTTAATAGTCAAATTCAAAACGAATTTCGGGAGCTTTCATGTGTACACGTTTACCCCTTAGACCTAACCGTAGTTGTACTTCTCCTTTTCCAATACGAAGCCGCTGGGCAATTTCCTCAATACTGAATCCCAATCCAACATAAGACTCAATCTTTTGCTGCAAATCATCTCCAGCATATGCTCTTACAGATGTTGCAGTAAGTCGATTAGAATAAATACTATTAAAAGAATCAAATGAAGATTGTGGCTCATTGACCATTTTCTTACTAACTTCAGGAATAGAATTATTTTCCATGGTTGTGATGGCAGCTGAATCTCGTTCTTGTTTCGGTTTCTGCAATTCTTGAAGATAATCCTGTAACCTGGTCTGAAAATTCTTCTCTTCTGCCCCACTGTTGTTTCCTCGATTTTTCCAAATTATCCAGTGAACAAGGCTTCCAATAATGATGAATAAAATGCTGAAAAATAGAAATAATTGAAAATACAACTTAGTGCGATTTAAAAAATTGCCTCTGGTGGATGTTTTGTCTGCCATTTCAATATGCTCGACTTTTGAGATTTTGAGAGGTGAAACACCACTCTTTTTGATTTGTAAAAGACTAGAAACTTGCACTGAATCATCATTTGAGGACAGTAATTTTGTTGCATCTGATTGTTTATTTTGGGAGGGCCGCTGTTTGGGAACCTCCGATGTAAGTTGACGCAAGTAGCGCTTTGCTTCTTTCAAGTTAGGATCGTATTTCAAAGCCTTGGTGAAATTAATCTTTGCCTTGCGAAGATGGCGCAATTTTAAACGAGCGATCCCAGCCTGAAAATACACTGCTGCATAGTTTGGGCGCATGCGCAGCGCTTTGTGAAAAACCTGTAGTGCCTCATTGTAACATTGTTTTTGTATCAACCGTACTCCTCGACGATAATAAACCTCAGCCGAGACATCTGGCAAAATAGTGATTTCAAGACCCAAAGCCCCATCAAGTTGACGAATCTTCAACCTACTTGGATGCTGTTCCTTAAAAGCAATCAAAATAGAATTGTCCATTAATTCTACTACATTAAGCTTGCAAGGCAACTTTTTCAAACTCTGGATAAGTTTTTCTTTGTACCTGGGTTCAAATTTCGAATCATATATTTTTAATAGGGTAATTGCTCGATTTATGGTCGTTAACTTTTCCCATCTGATGGGCTGGCTACTAATTAGAATAATTTTCTTTTCATTCGCTCGATTGCGAAGAATTTTAACTGATTGAATAATATTTAACGCTTGAGATGAGTGACTCCACAAAAATATTACTAATAGGACAAATTTCAAATTTTTGCTCATTCCAACCTCACCTGTTGACTGGCAATTTGATGATGAATGTTGTCCCACGGTTTTTAGCACTTCGTACTTGAATTTTGCCTCGATGTTTCTCGATAATCTCTTTGCTAATCGCAAGCCCCAATCCTGTACCTCCATTATCCAACTTAGTAGTGAAAAAAGGTTCAAATATTTTATTCCGAAATTCAATTGGGATTCCGCATCCGGTATCGGAAAAGACAATTTTCACAAATCCGTTTTGCATTTCAGAGCTAATTTTAAGCTTTCCTCCACGGGACATCGCTTGTTTAGCATTGGTTATTAAATTTATGAATACTTGTTGCAGTTGATTACTATCACCCAAAACTTGACGCAGGTTTTCATTTAATTTGATTTCAACATCAATCCCTTCAACTTCTAACGCATGGCGGGTTAATTGCAGCGAATTCAAGATGGTCGCATTGATGTCCACTACCTCTGTGTCTACTTGTTCACTGTTCCTGCGGGAGAAATTTAATAATTGCCGAATGATTTGTGCCACACGTTTGGTCTCGTTTTCTACAATTTTCAGTTTCTCGATGAGGGCCTGGGGCAGAGTTTTGTTCATCATAAGTATTTGAATACGTCCTAAAATAGTAGTCAATGGATTATTGACCTCATGAGCTATCCCGCTGGTTAGCTCTCCCAATGCAATCAATTTGCCAGCATGCAGCAATTGCGACTTGATATTTCCCAGGGTTTTATTCGTATGCTCCAAATCTTCCGATAGCCTGAAGCGTGCTACTGATGAAGCAAAAAGATCGCACAATAACTGTGTTAAAGCTAATTCGATTTTAGATCCGTGTTCATCCCAACTTGGCACAGCAATTTCCAAAAACCCTACTGGTTGACGAGTTACAGTTAACGGAAAAAGGATTAAGTGATCTACTTCTGGCCAAACTGCCTCGCTGTAGTTCATTTTTCTAAAATCGCGCAGATGACATGGCCGTGATTTACTAAAAAGCCAATCCACAATCCCTTCTTCTAACTGATAATTAACCATGTTTTCCAGCTCTCGGGGATTGATGTCAAAACACACAAAGCTCTGACTTTCTGCTTCCCACAAAAAAAGAGCGTAATTTTCAAAAGGTATTAGTTGTTGTAAACGCGGCTTAAAGCCCTGCCAAAAGGAAAGAATATCTGTGCTATCAACAAAAATCTCATGGAGATGTTGCAGGAACTTAGGTTTCAAATCTCCAGTGTTGTGCCTGTTACTTTTCATGGTTAACACGCTCCTTTGTGATTTTGGGAAAGCTTCTGAGTTAGCACTTTTTCCTTAGGAGAAATTACATGAAAAAATATCTGTGCTTTTTCTAACTCCTCAGTAAGACACTGCAGATAGTACCCCAGATTGATATTTCCCTGCTCATCTTTTTCTAACTGCAATAAATCAAGCACCTGAACATCATATTGAGGTGTGGAGAAATCACCTGAAAAGCCCACTCCCAGACTTTTAACCAGATAATCTGCCACGTGAACAATAGCTGGTAATTGAGGATTCTGGCAAACTTTTGCAGGATTATGATGATAACGAATACCCTCTACCAATTTAGGTGGTAGATTCCATTTTTCTGCTAACCAGGCACCTATATCTGCATGGTTGACGTTTTCCAACACCCGCAACTCAACCTTGTACATTGGTTCGTTGCTTTCTAACATTAACCAAAAAATCTTCTCAAACTCCTTGCGAAAATACAAATTCACTACTAATTTACCAATATCATGCAATAATCCCGTAACGAATCCCTCGCCGCTTACACGATATTTGTTCTCCCTTGCAATCATCTTACTGGCAATACCGCAAGCTATGGCGTGTTCCCAAAATAAGGAAAAATCAAATGACAATTCTTCACTCAATTTTGAGAACCGATCGATAACAGAAATGCTTAAACCTAAATTTTTCAGCGTGTCGAATCCCAAAACCACAATAGCAAGGGTAAGTGTATTTATCTGACGCGGAAAACCGTAATAGGACGAATTAGCCAATTTCAGTATCTGGGCCACAAGCACTTGATCACTGGCAATAAGTTGACTGAGTTCAGTTGCCGAAGTTTCGGGATTGTCAATCAGTTCGATCAATTTTGCTCCAGTAGTAGGAAGTGTCGGCAACTGAAAAATGTGTTGGGTGATATTCTTAATTCTTTCTGGCAAAAGTGTGTCGGTCAATCCTGTTCTCCCTTAAGTTAAGTTTGCCTTACTTTCAAACAACAATATCGATGTGATGAGGTGGACGATCTTTAGACTCTCCTTTGCCCTGTGAATCATCTTCAGATTCTGCTGTAACTCCATGGATAGAGTGTTTTTTCTCTTTACCACGCTTTTGTTCTTTCTGTTGCCGATCGCGAATTACCCCTTTTTCGGTCTCTTTAGAGTCTTGGGTCTTTTTCATTTTTTCCGCCAACTGTTCATTCAAGCTACGGATAAAAGTGTCATGATGAATTTGGGGCAGTGCTCGTTGAGCTTCATGTACCTTTTCCAACAGAGGAAATTTCGACAAATTGTCCTGTAAATCCAAGGGCCTTACCATAAGCCCTCCTTTGGCCTATTGGCCTTTATAGGTATTCTTTTAACTTAGCCCGTAAATTTTTAATAGCCTTGGTATGAATTTGCGATACTCGCGATTCTGAAATATTCAACACTACACCTATTTCTTTCAAGGTTAATTCTTCGTAGTAATAAAGAGCAATAACTAATTTTTCATTATCCGGTAGTTCATTAATAAATTCCACAAGTAAGGCTTTTAGCTCTTCTTCTTCCAATTGTTCTTGAGGATTCTCAGATTTGGAGTTTTTGATCATGTCATAAAGACTTCCCACATGATCACTATACTCGTTGAACTCCCTATCCAACGAAAGTAGGGTGTGACCCGATACTTTGGCCAACATACTTTCATAAGCATCAATATCCATATTGAGTTCTTTGGCTACCTCCTCGGGAGTAGCAGTGCGCCCCAGTTGCGATTCTACCTGCATGATAGCCCGTTCCACTTTTTTGGCTTTTGAACGCACCGAACGGGGAACCCAATCCAGAGAGCGCAGTTCATCCAGGATAGCACCTCTGATGCGCGGCACTACAAAAGTTTCAAACTTTATACCCAATTTCGGATTGAAACGATCAATTGCAGATATTAGTCCCATAATACCGGCACTAACCAAATCATCGTAACTGACCGAATTGGGTAACGAAATAATCATTCGCCCTACCACATACTTCACAATTGGCAAATAGTGAATCATAATCTTTTCTTTTATCTGATAATCGTGACAAGCCAGGTACTGTTGCCATAGCTCATTGCTATTGATCTGTTCATCTTTTTGCGGTTGGGTATTTTTTAAGTATGAACTGCTTACGGCCATAATGACTCTCTCCGGTTAATATTTGTTCTTACTGGGTTCAATTGATTCGCTCCTCCCACAGATCAGAGGCTGTAGATGAAGCGGTAAATATTTTGTCTGCTATTTGTTGTAAATTTTTCCCAAAAGGAGAATTACTATTACTCAATACATAGGGTGTTTGAGTTTTAGTCGATTGACGAACTTTTTCATCGAATAGTAGAAACCCTGCCAGTTTCAAAGACCGCTGCAAGAACTTCTGGGTAATCAAGTTGAATTTTTCAAAAGTTTCCTTAGCTTCAGCCTCGGAATTTGCCATATTGACTATTAATGAAATTGGGTGTTTGGGATAAAAATAAGTCATTATTTTTACGATAGCATATGCATCTGCGATAGCAGACGGCTCTGGGATAGTAACCAAAAGTATTTCATCGGTTTGGACTAATTGACTGAATACTGCAGAGGAAATTCCCGAGGCAGTATCAATTACAATGCGCTGATAGATGCCATCCAATTGTCGAAATTGGTAGCGCAATTTGTCGTTAAAATCTGCTGCTTTGTCCATCAATTCCAATATACCTGAACCAGTAGCCAAGATATGAAGATCAGGAGCATATTCGTAAATTATTTCAGCTAAGGTTTTGTGCCCTCGCAATACATCAACATAAGTGTAAGATGGCGAGGAATCGGACAATATTGGTATGTTGGCTAAATTTACATCGCCATCAATAAGTAGAGTTTTTTCCCCTATCTTGGTGGCAAGAATTGCCAGATTGAGAGCGATTGTAGTTTTGCCTACCCCACCTTTTCCACTAGTAATTGCAATACGTCGAGGATGAGCATCTCCATCGGGGCGGGGGAAAAACTCAAACGCCGGAGCTAACTCCCGCAACCGCCATGCTTGATCTTGTTTCATATACACTCCATTCCCAAAATTAATCTTGCAATAAACGAGGTATCAGCTTTACGAATGTCTTCTGGTACGTTTTGACCAAATGTTAAATATGATACCGGTTGTTTGAAGTGTTTGATAAGGCTCAATATTGTTCCGTAATTTGTTGTTTCATCTAATTTAGTAAAAAGAATACGATTAATGGGGATAACTGAAAATCGTTTAACAATGTCATGTAAATCAATCTCCTTTGTGGTTAAGCTTAATACCAGATGGGTTTCGTGAGGATGTGCCCTCTGTAAGAATACTTGCAACTCTTTTAACCCTTCCTCGTTTCTTTGACTACGTCCTGGGGTATCAATGTAGACGCGATCCATTTCCCGAAGCTCAAACAGAGCAAATTGCATTTCCTCAGCAGTGTAAACTACTTTCAAGGGAAGTTGGGCAATATTGGCAAAGGTTTGTAATTGTTCCACAGCAGCGATACGATAAGTGTCGGTCGAAATCAATCCAACTTTACGGTTGTGAAAAACCTTGTCAGCGGCAGCTAATTTAGCAATAGTAGTAGTCTTCCCTACTCCAGTGGGACCTATCATGGCAATAACATAAGGTGTTTCTTGCACCTGCCATGGGCTTTCTGCAGTAACGATAATTTGTTGCAGCTCTTCCAATACTTGTCGTCGAATAAAAGAATTCCCTGGTTGCCCATCAACTTGTTTTTGTGATTGAAGTCGGCGGACAAAATCCTGAGCGACCTCTTCATTTACACCTTGATTTAAAAGTGTGAGATAGGTCTCCAGAAATTCTGTAGGAATCCGAAGATGATTTTTAAGCTGAGCGATTTGAGTTAACTGTTGCCGCAAATCAGTCAATTCTCGCTGCAACTTGAGGATGCCATTTTCACCAGTGCTGTTCGATGGCGAAGCGGGAGTTTCCGAATAAGCAACCGTGCGTTTTGCTGGTTGTCCTACAGAAGTTCTAACCTCCTCGTCCACTGCAGCTGTTACTTCTACCCTCGGCCTTTTTTTTCGACCTCCTTTTGCAGCGGTTATTTCTTGAATACTTAAAATAATCGCATCTGGCCCTAATTCAACCTTAATGTTTTCCAGGGCTTGTTGAACTGACTCTGCAACAAATTTTTTAATTCTCATTGTCCAATCCTATTGTTCCAATAGATTGAATTTCTACATCAGGTGGGATTTCACTGTACGAAAGAACCACAATCTGGGGAAATGCCATTTCAATTAAACGCTTAAAGTAAAGACGAATCATAGGCGAACACAGAATCAATGGTGTATTTCCCCGGTTGGACATTGTGTCTGCTAAAAGCTTTATTTTGCTGTAAAGCTGTTTCAATAAATGAGGTTCTAAATTAAGTCCCATCTCTTTATTTTGGTTTAAATTCTCGGTCAATAAGTTTTCTAACCGTGGTTCCAAAACCATTGCATACAGCACTCCATCAGTAGAAACATAGGATTTGTAAATAGTTTTTGCTAATGCATGCCGTACGTACTCGGTTAACACATCGGTGTCTTTTGTGGTAGCAGCATGGTCAGCAAGTACTTCCAAAATCGTTACTAAGTCGCGAATTGGCACTTTTTCTCGCAGAAGATTCTGGAGAACTTTTTGGATTTGTCCAATAGTTAACAAATTGGGCACCAATTCTTCTACAACAGTAGTGTTTTCTTTCTTTACATTCTCGATAAGCTCATGAACATTCTGGCGGTTCAGAATTTCATGTGCGTGATTTTTAATGACTTCACGTAAATGCGTAGCCAACACTGCATCAGGCTCTACCACTGTGTAATTCATTTTCTCTGCCTTATCCTTTAAATGTACAGGGATCCACAACGCAGGCAGATTGAAGGCAGGATCTTTAGTAGGGATTCCTTCCAATTTTTGAGAAGTTGGTTCCGAGCTTAATGCAAGCAATCGACTCATCAAGATTCGTCCCTCAGCGACTTCTACTCCTCGAATCTTGATGACGTACTTGTCTGGTTCCAGGCTAATGTTGTCCCGAATGCGAATGGGGGGAATAATAATTCCCAATTCGATAGCACATTGTTTTCGAATAGCTGTAATCCGATGCAAAAGGTCACCGCCTTGTTCTTCGTCTACCAATGGAATAAGGCTGTAGCCAATTTCAATTTCAAGGGGATCGACCTGGAGATAGCGTTCGATATTTTCCTCTTCGGTTTCTTCTCGGGCAGCTATTTGTGCTTCTTCGGCCAGAGCGGTCTTTTCTGCTTTGGCTGAGGTACGTGCAACAAATCCGGCCATGGTGGCAAGTACAAAAAAAGGCAACGTTGGCAATCCAGGCGTTAATCCGAAGAAGAACAACGCTCCGGCTACCACGTACAACGCACGCGATTGCCGCAAAAGTTGAGTGGCTAAATCATGTCCCAGGTTCGATTCAGAAGTAGCCCGAGTAACCACAATACCGGCAGCAGTAGAAATAATCAAAGCCGGAATTTGGGAAACAAGCCCATCACCTACTGTCAGCAAAGTGTACGTTTGCAATGCTTCGTCTAGGGCCATTTTCTTCTGAGCGATTCCAATAATAAATCCTCCCAGAATATTAATAAGAGTAATGATTAGCCCGGCTATTGCATCGCCGCGCACAAATTTGGAAGCACCGTCCATTGCTCCGTAAAAATCAGCTTCCCGGGCAATTTTTTTACGACGTTTCCGAGCTTCATCTTCATCTATGAGGCCTGCATTCAAATCGGCATCTATGGACATCTGTTTGCCAGGCATGGCGTCGAGAGTGAAGCGTGCCGCTACCTCGGCAATTCGTCCAGCACCTTTAGTAATAACTACAAATTGAATAACTACTAAAATTAGAAAGATTACAAAACCAACTACATAGTTACCTTTGACAACAAAATTGCCGAATGCCGAAATAACCTTACCAGCATAAGCATCCCCTAAAATCAGACGCGTGGAAGCTACATTTAACGAGAGCCGATAGAGGGTCATGACTAACAATAGACCTGGAAATACCGATAATTCTAACGGTTCAGTCAAATACATTGCCACCAATAGAATAGTCAACGATAGACTGATGTTTACTACTAGTAAAAGATCCAAAAATGACGTTGGTAGTGGAATGATCATCACCGTCAAAATCAGGATAACTCCGACGGCTATCAGAACGTCACTTTGGTTCAGTAAACGATTGTACAAATTTGTGTTTTGAGTCATTAGTATTTGTTTATTTTTACCCTACAGCTTTAGATTGATTCAAGCGATAGATGTAAGCCAAAATTTCGGCCACACTGCGATAAAGTTCTGCAGGAATTTCCATCCCAATTTCGGTAGTTTTAAATAAAACCTGGGCAAGCTCTACGTTTTCTACAATTGGTATTCCATGCTCCTGGGCAATTGTTTTGATCTTTTCCGCTATCTTGCGCTTACCTTTAGCTAACACAGTGGGGGCAGTCATCGTAGTAGCATCGTACTTCAGGGCTACAGCAAGATGTACCGGGTTAGTGATTACTACATCGGCTTTGGGTACTTCAGCCATCATGCGCCGCCGTGCCATTTCACGTTGCAAACTACGAATGCGAGACTTAATTAGAGGGTCGCCTTCGTGCTGTTTGAATTCTTCTTTTACTTCTTGTTTAGTCATACGAAGGTTACGTTCGTAATCCCACTTTTGAAAGCCGTAGTCCATAACTGCAAGTACCAAAAGTGCAACAGAACTGCGTATGGCTATTTGGAAAATCCCAGTGCTGAAAAAACTGACAATCTGGCCAACTCCTGCATCCATCAAGGGGAAAAAACTTCTTACTTTGCTTTTAATAGTAAGATAGACAACGCAAGCGACAAGAACAATTTTAAGAATTCCTTTAAGTAATTCCATCGCTGCTTTGAGTGAAAAAAGTCTTTTAAGGCCACTAATTGGGTTAATTTTGTTTGCATCCGGAGTTAGTATCTCGGCGGAAAAAACTATTCCAACTTGAGCGAAATTGACCAAGATACCAATAATAATTAAACTCAACACCAATGGCGCCAAAGCCTTGGCTAAAAAAAGCATAGTGCTCAAAATTAAACTCTGGACATTTTCCGGATTAAGTTCAAAACAACCCACTTCAGTAAAAATTCTTTGCATAAATAGGCGCACAGAACCAAATAGGAATTTGGCAGAAAAAAATAGCGTAAGTGTACCGCCCAAAAGGATTGTTGCCGAGCTTAACTCCATAC
>MZGM01000021.1 GCA_002085035.1 Candidatus Zhuqueibacterota bacterium 4484_219 | reverse complement strand
ATTGCTAATAGGAAAGAGGAATCGGAGCTATGGTAGAACGCAATTCTGTTACCAGAAAAAACAATCTGGGCACTGATTTGTCCAGTGTTCTGACCCCCAAACTGGTGTGTTTCCTAGAATGTTCGAGGAAAAAAGAAGCGCTGGAAAAAATGATCGACTGTCTCTGTGCCAACTCGGAGATCAGAAACCGTAATGAATTGGCTGAGGGTATTTTTCATCGGGAAGAATTGATGAGTACTGGCATTGGAATGGGAGTGGCTGTTCCTCATGTCAGGTTGGCTTCCATAAAGAAGCCTGTAATGTGTGCTGCGGTATGTCGTAATCCAATTACAGATTATGAATCACTAGATGGAGCACCAGTCCGTCTCATTTTCATGATTGTAGCAGGAAAAGACCAGCATGCCCAATATCTAAGACTGTTGTCATCAATTAGCTCCAAGTTGAAGAATGAGAAATTACGCAATGCCTTAATTAGTGCTTCTGATGCTGAAACCTTTTGTCAAATCTTATCAGGAAAGGATAAATAACACCGTGGAAAACGTAAATTTTACTATTATGTTCATCTTGGGGTTTAGCATCTTAGGCGGATTGATGGGTGCGTCATTCTTCCAGAAATTGCGCATACCCCAGGTGTTAGGTTACATAGTGATAGGTTTGATCATAGGTGAAAGTGGTCTAAGGATAATCAATCGTTCGGACGTCATTGCGCTTCAGCCGTTTACCTTTTTTGCCCTGGGCATAATTGGTTTCTTGGTTGGGGGCGGGCTAAAGGGCGAAAACTTCAAAAAATATGGTCGCCAGTTTTCCGCTATCTTGCTCGGAGAAGGTCTGGGAGCGTTTTTTCTTGTTGGTATCCTGGTCGCCTTGATTATGTTTAAATTATCCCATAATATTTCTATTGCAGTTGCTACAGGGGTTGTATTTGGTGCTATCGCCTCTGCTACTGACCCCGCTTCAACCATCGATGTGCTGTGGGAGTATCGTGCTTTAGGAATACTAACTACCTCGCTCACGGCAATCGTTGCCTTGGATGATGCCCTGGCCATGACACTTTACGGATTGGGGACCAGTGCAGCGCAGATACTAACAGGCGGCTCTGGCTCTATTTTAGAAGCGATAGAAAAAGTTGCTCTGACTCTTCTGGGAGCCGTAGGCTTGGGGGCAATATCGGCACTGGCCTTGAAGTTCATTTTGCAGAAAGTTCATCAGCCAGAGAGAAGTTTAGCTTTTGCAGTCGGTTTGCTTTTACTGCTTATCAGTATGGCTATTTCCTTGGATATTGATGTGATTTTAACTACCATGACATTGGGATGTGTGCTAACCAATATAGTTCCCCGTCAAAGCGAGAAACTGTTCAACCATATGCGTAATTTTTCCACTCCGATTTATGTTTTGTTTTTTGTGCTTGCAGGAGCTCGAATGGGCATATCTCGAATGCCAATTTGGCTTTGGGTTATCGTTATTCTGTATGTTATTGGTCGAAGCACAGGTAAAATGACCGGGGCATATTTGGGAGCTAGTATCACCCATAGCGCACCAGTGGTTAGACGTTACCTGGGACTTGGTTTATTTGCACAAGGCGGGGTTGCCATTGGTCTTTCCATTATGGCCAGTCATCATCTGGGTAAAATCATGGTAACTGAGAATTTAGCTCTTGGAGACGCGATTATCTCAGGCGTTGCCGCTACAACGTTAATTGTCCAGTTAATAGGTCCCCCTACTGTTAAGCTGGCAATAAAGCTAAGTGGTGAAATTGGCCGTAACATCACTAAGGAAGATGTGATTAACTCCTGGAAAGTTGCCGATGTTATGGACACTGATATTGTTACTATTCCAGAAAACGAACCTCTGAGCCGGGCTGCTCAAACATTTGTGAATCAGGACTATCTTGTTTATCCTGTCGTAAATCGCCACAACAAGATTGTGGGAATACTATCACTTCAAAATCTAAAAGATATCCTTGACGATCGAGATTCATGGAACTGGCTGGTAGCTTCTGATGTTATGACACCAGTCCAATACAGAGTAGTTCCGTCTTCACCATTGAAAGAAGTTCTCGAACAATGTAACCAGCTTCACATAGACCAAATTCCAGTTGTAAAAGAAAGTGACGGAGATGCCCCAGTAGGAATTTTAGATGTTGCTAAAGTTGAACAGCTTGTAGACAAAGAAACACTTCGCCGACAACAACCATAAAAAACTTGAATAACTACAAAAGCTCCAATACGATGTTTTTCAGACAAAACAAACCTAAAGAAGGCAATAAGGTTTCCCAAGATCGCTATTACCTTCTCTATGAGCTTTTCCAATCCATATCCTCTACGCTTGAACCAAAAGAAGCGCTAAACCTTATCATTGATGCTGCCGTAAAGATCACCGGTGCCACCAGTGGCTCGCTTATCCTGGTGGACTGGAAAAAATAGATTTTGAACATCGAGGTATCCAGGAGATTTGTTAAACATATTGGCGATATCAAGTTGAGAGTAGGTGAAGGTATCACCGGTTGGGTGGCAAAAACTGGGCAGCCAGTCTTAGTCAGGGATGTTTCAAAAGATCCTCGTTACGTTCAGGTCAAAGAGGATACATTCAGTCAGAGCTGGCTGTCCCATTGAGGGTGGATGGCAAGCTCATTGGCGTGGTGAACGTGGATAGTGTGAAGCTGGGTGCCTTTGGCGAAGAGGATCTTAATCTTCTCACACTTCTTTCCAAGCAGTCGGCACAGGTAATTCGGAATGCTCAACTTTTCGATACAGTGCGGAGGAAGGTGGAGGAGTTGTCGGCGCTGATCGAGGTCAATAAAACCATTGCCAGCAATTTCAATCTCGAAAAGATTCTCAGCCAAATTGTCGAACGTACGGCGAGGCTGATGAAAACCAAAATTTGCTCCCTCATGCTGCTTTCTGAGGACGGTGAAGAATTAATTTTAAAAGCACTAATGAGTTTACTTTGCTTACAAACCGTTGAAACACAGCTCCGCTTTATTATTGCAACTCTTCCTCTGTAGCTCATTATTCCCTTATGAGCAAACACTCACTACTACTCTTTCCAGAAAGAAATATTAGCCTTTCTCCTCCCAGGAGAAGGGGGATGGGGTAATTTCTCGGCCTCCTACGTTGGTTCCCTAAATTTAGGTTCCGGAAAGAACCCCCGAAGGAAGCTTTCCAGTGTATCATCGTAGACGGCATAGGCAAGAAATTCGATACCGCGTTGGTCACCCCAACTGTAATAAATGATTGTCCTACCACCAAATTCGCAAAGATCGACATCGGAGTTATTGATATTTACAGCCCCGGCGATACGCCTTCTCTGTGATGCGGTGAGTCTGGGATTGGCAATGATCTTGTCCATCTCAGAGGATTGCATCACTGGATTTAAAGGACTGTTTTGCCAGTGAACGAGGTCCTGTGAGCGAACGATATAAGATTCATAGATTGGGCCGGGCATAGTTTCGAGATAAATCATGTAATAATAGCCATCGAGGAAACGCAAGGCAGGACAAGCAGTGTAGCGCTCCTTGGAGAAGACACATTCAGAAGGAGTGAGCCGCCAATGAAGCAAATCGTCAGATTCGGCAAAGCGTATCGTGAAGGGTACCCCAGTTTCTTCAGGAGGTGCACCAATTTCGAAGGCCATGATGTATTTCCCTTTGCCTTCACAGACGGAGTTGTTGTAGATTTTCCATCCCGGAAGATTTAAGACAGATTCCGATTCCCACGATTTCAGGTCATCAGACCAAAAGGCTTTTATCTCGGTACCTCCCCAAGCATTCACACCATAAACAAAAACGGTGTCGCTCTGCACATGTGCACTACCAAGGTGGTAGTTCGCAGCGAAGGCAGGAGTGGGGTGTCTGGTTTCCACATCAATAAAACGGAAATAAGAAGTGCCTATCCGATTGGGTTTGTAGTTAGCGCGCACGTATTCAAAACGATATAGCCGATTGTGAAAGACTATTGGTGTAGTTTCGACCATATCGCAATCGATGGTTCCCATTTTCCTGATTAACGGTTTGCCTGTCATATTTCTACAAATATTTGACACTTCTACGGCGTCGTCTTTCGTATGGGATCTGCAAACTTCGAAATGGCAAAAGTTTGTAGTTAAAGCTGTCTGCTGATATCTAAAGGTGCTACCTGCATCTATTTCTGACCTAATAAGAAGAATGTCCAAAGCAGCCAAAGAATACCAAAAGGGCTTTGGGAGAAAACGCTTACCCTTTAATTACGCCGATAGGATGCAACTTGACCACCATTTTGCCAATTCCGGCTCCGGCTACGGCCTCTACTACATCAGAGACATCTTTGTACGCTTCGGGAATTTCCTCTATCATTGTGGCACGACTTGCTGCCATTGCATAAATGCCCCTGTCAGCCAATTCACGATGAATAGCGCGCCCCTTAGCGCTTTTTATCGCCTGCCGACGACTCAGTCGTCGGCCAGCACCATGGCAACTGGAACCAAAGGTTTCCTGCATTGCCTTTTTCGTTCCGGCTAATACATAAGAATATCGTCCCATATCGCCGGGGATCAACACCGGTTGGCCCACCTCTCGGTAAGCTGCCGGTACTTGAGGATGGCCGGGGCCAAACGCCCGTGTGGCTCCTTTGCGGTGTACAATTACCTGCATCTCTTTTCCATTAACAGTATGAGTTTCCAACTTGGCGATATTATGAGCTAATTCGTAGACCAATTCCACACCAGCTTCCTTGGGACTGATATTAAGGGCATTCACAAAAGCCTCACGCACCCAATGGGAGATCACCTGACGATTGGCAAAAGCGTAATTGATAGCACAATTCATAGCAGCGAAATATTCCTGCCCCTCGGGAGAATCGAAAGGAGCACAGCACAATTGCTTGTCAGGCAGTTCAATGCCGTATTTTTGCGAAGCTTGCAGCATCTTGCGGATGTAATCATCACAAACTTGATGGCCAAAACCACGAGAGCCGGTATGCACGATAATCACGATTTGATCTTTTGCTAAACCAAAAACCCGAGCTGCCTTATCGTCATAGATCTCCTCTACAAAATCTATTTCCACAAAGTGATTACCAGAGCCGAGTGTACCCAACTGTGGGCTTCCACGTTTCAAAGCCTCCTGGCTTATTGTGGCTGGATCGGCATGGGGCATTTGACCATTTTCTTCAATGTATTCCAAGTCTGCCTCATCCCCATATCCGTTTTCTACTGCCCATCTGGCACCCTTGCACAGTACAGAACGTTCGTCCTGAGAAGACAACTTCAGCACTCCCTTAGAGCCAACTCCTGAAGGAATGTGCTGGAAAAGCGATGCCACAATTTCTTTGACCTTCGGCTCTACATCCTTTCTAAACAGATTGGTACGCATCAGGCGCACGCCACAGTTAATGTCGTACCCCACGCCTCCTGGAGAAATGATCCCTGTTTTAAGATCAAACGCTGCTACTCCTCCAATGGGGAAACCGTATCCCCAATGAATATCAGGCATAGCCATTGAGCGAAGCAAAATCCCCGGCAACTGTGCCACATTGACCACTTGCTGTAAACTCTGGTCGGCACGAATATCATCCATCATCTGATCTGAAGCGTAAACACGTCCCGGCACACGCATTTTTCCGGTTTTAGGAATTTCCCAAATGCAGTTTTCAATTTTTGTTATTTTAATTTCGTTCATCTTCCTTACCTCAAAAATTTGACCTTTACTGATCAAAATAATCAGCCAGATCAGCTCTGGCCATTCCTGTGTCAAGAGCTACTTTTGCAACTGCTTTTGCAACTGCCCAATGAACACTTTTATCCAGTGGATTTGGCACCAGTTCCCCTTTCGGGGCAAGATCAGCGATAGTTTTAGCAGCAGCCATGTACATTTCATCGCTGATTCTGGGCACATTAGCATCTACTGCTCCCCGCAAAATTCCAGGAAATCCCAACACATTATTTACAACCTTTCCATCAACCGCGAAAGATGCTCCTGCAGCAAGAGCAACTTCAGGCTCAATTTCCGGGACCGGATTAGAGAGTGCCAGAATAATCTGGTTCTTTCGAACCATTTCTTTCTTTATTAAGCCTGGAACACCTGTAGTAGCGATCACAACATCCGCCTTTCCCATAATTTCTTCTAAAGTTGAAGGGATGCCTCCCGCCTTTTGTAATCGTTGTTTTGCCTCCTCAGATAAATCAGCCCCTAAAATTGGCTTTTGAGTATAATGCATGAGCATTTTTGAAATAGACATCCCCGCTGCTCCCAATCCAATTTGACCAATGATGGATTTTCGCAAGTTTATTTTTGCCATCTTAGTTGCATTCAAAAGGGTTGCTGTCACCACCACGCTGGTCCCGTGCTGATCATCATGCATGACGGGAATATCCAACCGCTTTATCAATTCTTCCTCAATCTGGAAGCAACGAGGTGCTGAAATGTCTTCCAATTGAATTGCACCAAAGGTAGGAGCGATATTGGTAATTGTATCAACGATTTGCTGGGAGTCTGTTGTGTTCAAAAGAATGGGCACACCCGAAAGCCCGACAAAGGTCTCCATTAAACTAGCCTTGCCTTCCATAACTGGCATTCCTGCTACAGCGCCGATGTCTCCCAAACCGAGAATTGCAGTTCCGTCTGTTACAATTGCCACCAGATGTTTAATAGCTGTAAAGCGTCGTGCCAGAGATCTTTCATTTTTTATTTTCAGACAAACCTCGGCTACACCCGGAGTGTAAACTCGGCGTAAGTCTTGCAGAGTTTCAATCTTATAACGGCTTCGGACAGCTATTTTCCCTCCCTGATGCATCTCTAACACTTCATCTCGAACTTCCAAAAGCTTAACATCCGGGACCTGGTTTATGGCGTCCAAAAGTTTCTGCAGATGGACTTCATTATCAGCAAACAAAACAATGTCACGATCAACATGATAAGTTAGAAAATTGACTGTGTTAATTTGTCCCACATATCCACCTACGTCTCCAATTGCCTTCAGAAGATTTCCGAGAACCCCAGGTTTCTGAACATTTCGGCACCGAATTGTGCGCATTACTTTATTTTCCCACCACATTACAATCTTCTCCTCTCAATAGCTCATAGATCAAAAATGACCTGAGCAAACCATCCATCTTTTCGCTTCTCAAGTTTCAATTGGTGGTAGGTGGCGGCTTTTACCTCATGTAAGATTGGATGCTTTTGAGCATCGAAATCTTCACCTTCCCCCAAAGCAGATAGTCGATTCTTGTTTAATGAACAAACCTCCCATTTAGCAAACAATTTTCCCTCTACTTCAAACAAATAATTAATCTGATTAAGCCATCTAATCATTAATTCCTCAAGCCCATTTGCTTCGACAACAATTTGGTTGCGAAATTTAGGCTCAATTTTTTCTACTTCAGTAATAATCGAAGTAAATCCTTCAGCGGCATTGGCAAAAAGCTCTGGGAGAGTAGTACCATAAATTTTAAGCCCGATATCTCCGGTATGTTCCAAATACTCAAATTTTTTGGGTCTAATGGTAGATACCTCATTCATAATTGCTACTCGAATTCTAATCGTTCTAATTGCTGCAAAACGTACTGCCGAATCTTTGCAGGTTTTGGCAACTCACGTAGAAGCTGTCGATTTTGAACAAGTGGTTTTAATAAAGGCTCATAGTCTTGGCCACATTGACATTGAGGGCTAAATGTCTGTTTGGTCTGGGTAACAAGTGTGGGGACAACTTGCGCAGTTAAACAGTTTGGGCAGCGGAAAACCTGCTTGCGTCCAGACATCTTACCACGCTTGGCAACGGGATTTCCTTCGATTTCCACAATATCCATGGCGTAGTCTAATACAGGCGCACTACTAATAGCAGTGCCTACACCATAAGCATCGACAACAGGATTTAACTCCAAGATCTTGTTCTCATCCAATCCACCAGAAACAAACAATTTAATATCATGGAACCCGCGCAAATCCAACTCCCAGCGCACCTCCTTTAAAATGGACAGAAAATTACCACGACGGGACCCAGGAGTATCCAAACGCATACCGAAAAGACGCCCTTTCAAAGCTTCGGCAACTCGGATAGCTTCAAATTTTTCATCACTGAAAGTATCAATCAAAGCAACGCGTGGGACTGATTTGTCGATTACCTGATCGAACGCTTTTACAGCTTTTACTGTATCTCCCAAAAGCAGAATCAAAGCATGGGGAATAGTACCGGAGGGTGGCAAACCCAAAAGTTCAGCGCTTTTGATCACCGCCACTCCATCACAACCGCCAATGTAAGCATTGCGTTCCACCATGGGGGCCAAAGCAGGATGCATGCGACGTGCGCCGAAACTAAGCACCAACCTCTCCCCGGCTGCTTTCTTACAGCGAGCTGCCTTGGTTGCAATTCCGGAAGCCTGACAAATCAATCCCAGAATTGCGGTTTCGTAAACGCCAAATTCTAAATAACGTCCTTCAATTACTAAAACAGGCTGTTGAAGACCAAAAATTGTACCCTCCTCCATTGCCCAAACGTTCACATCCAAATCCTGTAATAGATGAACTACTTCTTCTAACCCGGCAAATACTCCCCAGTTGTAACTATCTGGGAGATTTTTTACCACAAATTCAGCTACTACCCGCTTGTCAACCCGCTCAGATTTTAGCACTTGCTGGGTACGATGGAAATAAACATCAGTGACCTTTCCGGATTTGATGTCTTGTTCGCTGGCGACATGAAATTGTTTTCTTTGCATAGTGTTAAGCCTCAGCTAATACGACGATCATCATCCAAAACTACGCTCCTAATTTTTTTAATCGAAGCGCATGTGCCAGTGCCAAACCCATCAAATTCAAGGTGGGTTGACGTCCCAACCCACCCCTAATACAACTAATTTCATCAAACTTGTCCACTTCATCCACTCGAGCAGTAGAGGCATGCAATAATACCGGCACTGGATGCCAGGAATGACTTTTCAGCAATGCTGGGGTAGAGTGGTCTGCAGTTACCATTAGCACCTCTGGATTCATTTCCACCAATCGCGGGATCTGTTGATCGACTTCTTCGATCACCTTTACTTTTGCATCAAAATCACCGTCTTCACCCCTGGAGTCGGTGTATTTAATATGAATAAAAAAGTAGTCATACTGCTGAAAAGTATCCTGAAATGCTTTAAATTGGCTTGGTATGTCAGGAGTAATGGGATGTAACACCATTCCGACCATTTGAGCTACTCCCCGATACATTGGATAATTGGCAATTGCGTAAGAACGAAGCTTAAAACGTTTTTCCATTGAGGGGATATGTTTGTATTTGTCCACACCTCGGAGCAATAGCATATTGCCGCGGGGTTCATCAGCCAGAATATCGCGAATTTGCTTGAGTAAATCTTTGAAGATGGCAGCTGTTCTTTCTGCTTCTGGTGATAAAGCTATGGGATCCAGGGGAGGCACTCCGATCTTTTGTGGGTCAGTATCGGCAACCTGTCCCGATAAACCTTCGCCACGCAGAATAATCACTGACCGATATTCCTTAGTAGGTTCAATAAAAAATTCTATTCCCGAGGGTACGGAGATATTCTTCTTAATTTTCTCGCATAATCTTTGATTTTCCTCGGTGGGTAGGCGGCCGGCGCGACGATCTACCAGATTACCATTCTCGTCAATAGTAGCAAAATTGATGCGAGCAGCTACGTCACGATCTGTGAACTTGAACCCTATCCCGGCTGCATCTAAAACTCCACGGCCTAAATTGTACTCAAAAGCATTGTAGCCAAATAACGAGAAGTGGGCGGGACCGCTACCGGGAGTCACTCCTGGCCAAATGGGGTCCAAAAGTCCACACACCGATTCTTTGGCCAGTTGATCAAGATTCGGTGTGTGTGCTTCTTGCAACTCTGTACCAGATTTGCCGGGTATCCGCAGCCCTCCTAATCCGTCCATCACCAGCAAAACGATCTTAGTCTCGTTTTCAATGGTCAGCTCGTCTAAAAAGTAATTGTCCATTGTCTTGCCTCCTTTCAACGATTAAAATCTACACAATCCAATATCTGAAACGACTGCCAGATTGAAGTGCGATTTAATTTAGCTACTGGTACAGGCTGTCGTTTAAAAGCATAATGCCTGGAATATTTAGATATTCTGCTAATTGTAACACCTGGGTTTTGTACAGATCACCAATGGGTTTCAGATCAGCGGCTGCATCGCCCCACAGGGTAAAATAACCCAGAAGAATTTCGGTTTTGTTGCTAGTACCCAGAACCAGGGCAGAATGGTACTTTGCCTGATCATAAAGAATTGTCATGCGCAACCGAGCCATAAGGTTACCTCGACGCAGACGGTCTGGATGCCCCACTAATTTCTCTTCCAATAATTTCAGCAAGGGGGTAATCTCAAACTTCTGCACCTGAATATTGAGCATATTAGCCAATTCTTCTGCATCGTTTAAATCTTCGGCTGCGGTGGTATCTGAAGATAAAAGGAAGGCAATAACATTTTGACACCCCAGCGCTCGTACTGCTAATGCAGCCACCACAGAAGAATCCACACCACCCGACAATCCCAGAATTCCTTTCTGCAATCCGGTTTGATGGAATTGTTGCCTCATGAACTGGGTAATTAATCCTGTCACCACTTCGGGATTAATAGACAACTCTTTGACCAAATCTCGTTTAGATTTACTCATCAAAACACCTCACGTGATGTTACACAATTAGCAAAAGACAATTCCGACGTTCTTACGCTGAATTTACCGGGGGTGTTCGGCAGAATTTGGCAATGGAGCAATAAATTTGGGATGGTTACCAGCAATTACGACAGTTACTTCACCACGAGTTTTCTTTTCTTTGAACTCCCCTGCTAAATCATGAAGAAATCCTCGCCGCACCTGCTCATACATTTTGGTAAGCTCGATGCAGACGGCTGCCTTACGATTACCAAGCACAGATAACGCCGTTTCGAGCAGCTTTGCTACCCGCAAAGGAGATTCAAAGAGTATTAATGTGTGGGGTGAATTTTTTTCCATCTCCAAGAATCGTTTTGCTGGACCTTGTTTCCGGGGCGGAAACCCCTTGAAGGTGTAACTGGAAGACGGAAGTCCTGAAACCAGAAGAGCCATGGTAACTGCACTGGCTCCTGGGATTACTTGCACAGAGAATCCTTGTTCAATAGCGTCGGTGATAATGCGATAGCCCGGGTCACTTATTCCTGGATATCCGCTATCCGAACAAAGCGCCACATCCTTGCCTTCTGACAACAATTGAAGGATATGTTTGCCAACCCGCTCTTCATTATGCTGACGGTAGGAAATAATTGACGACGGGAAAGGGATTTTAAAATGTCGCAAAAGAACACGTGTTCTCCGCGTGTCTTCACAAGCCAGAACTTGTACCTCTCCTAAAATGCGCACCGCCCGGTAGGTCATATCCTCAAGGTTTCCGATAGGAGTAGCGATTACAAACAAGTTCGACATAAAGTAACTCTAAAGGTAATTCTCGCAATAAATCTCTTTTAAGCTGAAGCAACACCTGGAAGACTGATTGGCGAAAGCGGTAAGAAAAACTAAAAAACTTGATAATTTTCAAAAACCTTCCGAAAATGGAATCCGTAAATTGCGAAAGTAATCGCCAACGGGAAAAGTCGTGGACGTCTGAACAATGACCAAAAGAAAAGTTTCCAGTAGTGAAACCTTTCTTTTCCCATTATCCCTAGAAATAATATGGATTTAAAAAGCGGTTCAAGGTCGCTAATATGAAAGTGAAATGTTCTTTTCTGCATCAACTTATATTCTTTTAAAAATCGTTTAACGCGTTCGTAGTACTGTTTAGGAGAATAAATTGTGTTAACAATTTTTTTGTAGCCTTCAATAAGTGTCTGGTAGTCCATTTTAGGAATAAAATTGATTGAGAAATCGGTATTGTCACCGGTTATATCCTTTAACAATCTATTTTCTTTTACCAGCCGCTGGTACAGTTTAGTACCGCGGGGAGCATTTAGCAATCCGACCATGGCAGTAACAATTCCACTTTCCTGAATAAACTTAATCTGTCTTTCAAAAATTGACGGGAGTTTCAATGCCCACAAACACCGATTCGAAACCAGCCTCAACCATCAGTTCCATTAGTTCATCATCATCTGCCAAATTTACAGAAACCTGTGTCTGAAACGTAAAAGGATATTTTCTCTTTTTCATCCAATCAATAACAGCAGGTAGAATTTCCCTTTTCAATTTTCTTTTATTCCCTATTAAGTTATCATCAACAAAAAATACTCCTCCTCTCCAGCCCATAGAATATAATTTTTCTAGTTCATTTACTACCTGTTCTCTGGTTTTCGTTCGCATTTTGTGCCCGAAAAGCAAAGTAACGTCGCAAAATTCACAATTGAATGGACACCCCCGCGAGTATTGAATACACATACTAGCATATTTTTTCATGTTAACCAGTTCCCAAAGCGGAATAGGTGTTTCCTTTAAATCCGCAAATTTTTCATGCACATAAGCTTCTTGATTTGGACAGCCATTATTTAGCATATCAGGATTCTGGTCAGCGGAGTAAACATGTTTGGCACATCCATTTTTCAGATCCTCTAAGAAATATTTGAGTGTAATTTCAGCCTCATTAAGCACAAAATGGTCAACGCCCTCGAAATCTTCATACCCGGTGGTAAAAAGTGGTCCTCCAGCGACAATCTTAACCCCCACTTTTTTGCAGCTTTCAATCACTTTTTTAACAGACTCTCTTTGAACGGACATGGCACTAATAAACACGTAATCAGCCCACTCAAGGTCTTTGTCTCGCAATGTTTCTATGTTCATATCTACAAGTTTCTTCTCCCATTCATGGGGAAGCATTGCTGCTACAGTCAACAGCCCTAAAGGTGGAAAGCTGGCTTTTGGGGAGACAAATTTCAAAGCCCACTTAAAACTCCAGAACGTGTCTGGATATTCTGGATAAACTAAAAGAATTTTCATGGTAGACTCCTTAAAATTTTGATGTACTTTAACTTTACACATACAAGATACAAAAAATTACTGAGACATGCAACACAAATATATGATAAACTTAATCAATTCGATATGGTGCATTCCAGTAAAAGCGAGTTAATCCCTTAGGAGTACCGAACCAGACGTAATCTCCCGCAGGTAAAATCGCCTGTACAGTATTGTCCAATAGACCATCTTCAGTAGTAAACAATCGCCAAGTTCTACGTTGTTTATCGTATTTGTAAACAGCTTGTTCTGTTCCGACCCAAACTGCTTTATCAGTGGCTTTGATGGTAATTACAGGTAAGTTAGTTGCAAATCGTCGTTCTGGGGGACCTTTCCATACGCGGTGAACCCTATCGTACACTTCTACTCCAGTAAGAGTACCAAACCAAACTTGATCATTGTTAGCAGAAACGGCAGTTACTATCCTTGCACCTGGACCATTGGGTCCGCGATAGTACCCACCAATACGCTTTACGGTATCATAAAAATAAATCCCGTAATTAGTACCAGCCCATAGCTGCTGCCTATCCAGTTCGATATCGAAAACTGTTACCTTATCAGCAGGGTTAGTAATATGTTCAATTATCGGAGACCCCTTGTCAATCGAGTGTTTATCAATACGATCTAGACCATCCTCAGTGGCTATCCAAACTGATTGGCTATCCACGATAACGTCATAAATATAATTATCCGAGAGACCATCGAAAACGGTGTAAGAATACCATTGATTCTTTGACCGGATATAGCATACCAGCCCATCCAAGGTACCAAACCAAACATAGCGACCATCGGGGGCAATTGAGGTGACATCATCGCTACGCATTCGGGTGAGGTAGCGCGCCTCGAAATATTTCCAAGTATTATGTTTTTGATCCCAATAAGTAATTCCCTTAATGGGATCACTATGCTGTACACCTCCAATCCACAATCCTGAACCATCTGAGGCAAGTGCATGGACATCCTGCCCGATTAAGCCAAATGGGAGCAATCTCATATTTTGAGTCCGCATATTAGCATTGCCAGCTCCCCATCCCCTGGTACCGAACCACAATGTTTGCCAGGGGTCAACTGCGTAATATGAGAAATCAAATTGTCGGAGTTTAAAGTCCTGGAGATAAGTTCGATCAGGCCCAGGGAAAAAAATAATCCCATCGGGCAAGAAAAACTGTGGCAAGGTTAGTGGCACAAATCCCTTTTCTCCGAACCAAATAATCGAATCCTTATTATCCTCTGAGGTACGCAGGGTTTCTTTGATAAATTCCATATCGGACTTAGAAGCAACGAAAGTTTGACCCTCCGCAGTAACCAACCAAATTTGATGCTCAGAAAATCCAATAGAAGTGACAGGACCGCCGGACATACCCAGCTCATCGTAGTAAAGAGTACGCCAACGCCTAGACCCGGGGTTATAGTAGCATACCGCCTCGGTTGTAGCACACCACAAATGGCTTGTACCAACATCAAACGCAACTGTCAAAATGTTATTACTGGGTAATCCGTTACTGGTAGTAAAGGGGAAGTTCCAACGGGATTGAAAGATATCGTAGCGAGTAATGCCACCGGTAGTGGCAAAGTAAACATACTGCGTTCCAATAGCCAGAGAGTTCACATAACGCGTGTTACTGTAACTAATCCAATCTCCTTCTTCATAATGAATATTAGTACCAGAAACTCGTCTTTGAGCCTGTCCTGCTGGGATTAGAAGAAAAGCTATCAGCAACATTAAAATTGTTCGCTTCCAGAAAAATTCTTTATGATTGAACACAAGCATATTGCAACTCAATTAGAAGAGTCTGCCAGATTTAAATAGCAATAAGCTAAATACGCCATAAATCCAGCTCCCACGGACAGGGCACTTTCATCTACATCATAGCGGGAGCTGTGCCAATACTCAGCCGCTCCCTTTTCAGATTTGCCAGTGCCTAATCGGAAAAAGCTTCCCTTCACTTTTTGCAGATAGTAGGAAAAATCCTCACTTCCCATACTAGGGCGGGTAATTTCCTTGACATTTCTCTTCCCCAGATACGCCTGCCCACAGTTTACTAAAAAATCGGTGGCAGACTCATCATTTACTAAAACCGGGTAGCCATATTTGTATTCCAGTTCATAATTAGCATTGTAGGCCTGGGTAATCCCCTTCACAATTTGTTCGATTGCCCGATGGACCTTTTTCGCCAAATCAGAACAAAGGGTACGAACAGTACCTGCTAATAGTACTGTGTCAGGGATTACGTTGACGGTTTTGCCACCCTCAATCTTGCCTACTGTCACTACTACTGGTTCAAGAGGATCTGTTAGCCTGCTGGGAATCTTCTGTAGAGCCAATACAATTTCGGCGGTAATAGGTATCGGATCAATTGCTAAATTTGGTGCTGCCCCATGCCCACTTTTCCCTTTGATAGTAATGTAAAACTCGTCCGCCTGAGCCATCATGGCTCCATATCGATATCCAATTTGTCCTACTTCTAAACCAGGATCGCTGTGCAGCCCAAAGATGATATCTACCTGGGGATTTTCCAGTACTCCATTGGCAACTAAAATAGAAGCTCCGCCAGGATTTTTTTCTTCTCCTGGCTGAAAAATGCACTTTACTACTCCGGGTAGTTCGTTTTTGATACGTTGGAGAATGAATGTTGCTCCTAACAAAACTGCAGTATGTAAATCATGGCCACAAGCATGCATCACCCCTTTTACCTGAGATTTATAGGGTACTTCGTTAAGTTCCTGAATAGGTAAAGCGTCAATATCAGCACGCAATGCCACAACCTTGCCCGGAGTTTCAATGCCTGCAAGTGAGGAAGCATCGGCTCTTTCTTTGAGATTAATTAACCCCACGACTCCGGTCTCAGCGTATTTTCTTTCCACCAAAATTCCCGCTTGTT
>MZGM01000143.1 GCA_002085035.1 Candidatus Zhuqueibacterota bacterium 4484_219 | reverse complement strand
CATTTATTTCTTCAATTAATATATTGTATCCGTATGCATGTCCATCACTAACGATAATTTCGTCTGCGCCGGCTTCTATGCATCCCTCTATTACAGCGTTAACATCTTGCGTCATAAGTTTGCGAAAACGATTGTAATCGGGTTTGTCGGGTGAAACATGATCCCAGGATGTTACCCCAGTTATTCCCTCCATGTCTGCAGCAATAAGTACTTTCATTATGCATCTCCTTGGATTACTGTTAAAAATTCTTTAGTACCAGCGGCTTTAAGGAGCGCCATTGATCAGTTTCCGTCGCTATCTCAAATGCTCTACCAATTTGTAATAGTTTCCCTTCGGAAAAATCTTGGCCAATGAACTGGATACCAATTGGCAAACCCTTCTTATCAATTCCAGCAGGTATTGAAAGAGCAGGCACTCCTGCATGGTTTGCTGCAACAGTGAGCTGATCGGAGTATTGCATTAATACAGAATCCCCATAGATATTTCCGATTTTAAAAGCAGTGGTTGGTGTCGTTGGTGCCAAAAGTGCATCTAATTTGTACTTGCCGTTTTGGTCAAATATTTCTTCAAAATCCTGGCGGATGAGCCGTCGAACTCGTAGGGCTTTTTCGTAATATTGTTCACTATATTGTGATGCACTTACGTACATTCCCATTAGGATTCGCAATTTTGGTTGAAGGCCAAAGCCTTGTCCCCGTGATTTTCTGTATAGTTCTTTTAGTTCTTTTACCTGATCCGGTGTACGGTAACCATATTTAACCCCGTCATAGCGGTGAAGGTTAGATGCGGCTTCCACACGGGAAATGACGAAATAAACTGGAATGCCATATCGATTATGTGGCATAGGAATATCTTCAATAATGTCTACTCCCATTTCTGCTAAACGACCAGCTGCTTTATAAACGATATCTTTGATCTCATCGTTAATAGGCGCTTCGATTAATTCTTCTTTGTCAGTATCAAAGAAAGTAATCCGGAAATAGTCTGGAGAGAGCCCAATACGCATACCACGAATATTGTTCTCCAAATTTTGGAGGTAATCATCAACTGGAAGGTTTACAGCAGTTGAGTCATGTGGATCGGCTCCTGCAATAACCTTTAGCATCATGGCAACATCAGTGACGTTTTTTGCAATTGGGCCAGGGCAATCAAGAGAAGACCCAAAAGCGATTAACCCATAACGCGAAACTCTGCCGTAAGTTGGCTTTAGCCCTGTAACGCCACAAAAAGCTGCGGGTTGGCGGATGGACCCCGCAGTATCTGTTCCAAGAGAAAGTGCGCCTTCCCCTGCCGCCACAGCAGCTGCACTTCCGCCAGAAGAGCCGCCAGTTACATGATCAGGGTTCCATGGATTTCTTGGAAAGGGGAGAAAAGCCGATGATTCATTGGATGAGCCATACGTAAATTCATCAAGATTGACTTTCCCGAGCAAAATACCACCTGCGTTTTGTAATCGTTTGGCAGGAGTAGCTGTATATGGCGAGACAAAATTGGCCAGGATTTTCGAAGCAGCAGTAGATGGGGTGTTTTTTACACAGAAAATGTCCTTAACAGTATAAGGGATTCCCGCTAATAGGCCTGGTTCATCACCTTCCTTTATCGATTTATCTATTTCTTGTGCTCTCTTGCGTGCATCATCAGCAAGTAGAGTAATAAAGGCATGAACTTTTTCTTTATCTTCACTTGTTTGTGTATAGGGTTTTGTGCTACCAGGCCGACCATCGACTTTTTCTATTCTCGTCAGTGTTGAATCGAGTATCTCTTGTGCCGAGATTTCTCGATTATGAATCATTTTAGATAATTTGTGTGCAGGGAAATCGCAGAGTTCCATAGGTTATTCCAAATCTGTATGTGGGATGTCAGGGACGACGATGTATCTATCTTCGAGCTCGGGGGCTTGTGAAAGGATGTTGTCTGGTTCTTCAAATGGAATGAATTTATCTTCGCGAATTGGAGGACTCATCTCACTTGTGTAAGGTATTCCGTGGGATGTAGGCAAAATAGAGTCATCGATCTGGATTGCTTGCAGTTGATGTATAGAAGTTAATTGATTGTTGAGTTCTTTGCGGATGTACTCAGCTTCTTCTTTAGAAAGTTCTAAAGCAGCTAATTCGACAAGATGATTGAAAGTCTCTAGTGTTATTTCTTCTTTCATTAATTCCTCACGTAATTTATTGTCCAAATGAGTATATCTCACTTTTATGGGCTGTCAAGCAAGCTTATCTGAACAGGCGCAGTGAATATGAAAGAAATATACATTTATATAAATAAGCATATTTTGCTTTACCATGCTATAATTTTAATGTCTGTAGATGATCGAAAATCTGGATCATATGGGTATGTAAAACGATATTATTGGGAGGGGTTCAATGGTTTCAAGTCATATGTTTAATATTACGCAGGAACATGAAATGATTCGTCAGGCTGCAAGGGATTTTGCTCAGAATGAGGTTGCGCCGATTGCAGCGGAATTTGATGAGTCTGGGGATTTCCCATTGGAAACAATTCGTAAAATGGGTGAAATGGGGTTTATGGGGATTGAGGTGCCAGAGAAATATGGTGGTGCTGAAATGGATACCCTCGCGTATGTTTTGGCATTAGAAGAGATTAGCAAGGCAGATGCTTCACATGGGACGATCATGTCTGTAAATAATTCTCTTTTCTGCTATGCGATAATGAAATTCGGTACGGAAGAGCAGAAGCGAAAGTACCTGATGCCGGTAGCAAGTGGCCAAAAAATTGGTGCGTACTCTCTCACTGAACCCATGTCAGGTTCTGATGCTGGCACAATGAGAAGTCTTGCTAAACTAGAAGGTGATTATTACATTTTGAATGGGAGAAAGTCATGGGTAACCAGTGGCCCAGTTGCGGATTTTGTAATTGTTTTTATGATGACTGAACCCGAGAAAAAACATCATGGTGTAACGGCATTTATTGTTGAAGCAGACAAACCTGGATTTATACGCGGAAAGAAAGAGCCAAAGATGGGAATTCGGGCATCAGCGACCAGCGAAATATTATATGAGAATTACAAATTACCGGTTGCAAACCGTTTAGGTGATGAGGGTATGGGATTTAAAATTGCAATGACGGTATTGGATGCAGGAAGAATTGGAATTGCGTCTCAATCATTGGGGATTGCTGAGGCAGCTTATGAAGCAAGTCTTGCTTATGTCCAGGAGCGAGAAGCTTTTGGAAAAAAAATTGGACAGTTCCAAGGTATATCCTTTAAATTGGCTGATATGAAGACAAGAATAGAAGCAAGCCGTTTATTAATTTATAATGCAGCGATGGCAAAGGAAAAATCGAAAAAAACTGGCCAACGGTATCGTGATGCTAAGATAACTGAGATTTACGAGGGGACGAGCGAAATACAAAGGCTTGTTATATCCCGATTGGAAACTGGACTGAGATAAGATTTTGTATGCGGTTTATGTGATTCATTATGGAGAGAGAATATGAAAGCTGTATACTTTGATCACCATGGGGGAGTCGAGGTTCTCAAGTTTGGGGATTTGGATGTTCCAACACCGTCTAATGATGAAGTGCTAGTAAAACTGGAATTTGCTGCGCTGAATCGGTTGGATATTTGGGTGAGAGAGGGGTGGCCTGGTTTAAGAATTCCTTATCCGTTTGTTACAGGAGCGGATGGAGCAGGTGAAGTTGTAGCTCTGGGTTCCAATGTGAAGAATTGGAATGTGGGAGATAGAGTTGTTATTAATGCAAACCTAGGTTGTGGCAATTGTGAGTATTGTATTGCGGGGTATGAGAACCGGTGTGTGCGATGGGGATTGCTTGGAGAAAATCGGTGGGGGACGTATGCAGAATATGTCGCTGTTCCAGCAAAAAATTTACTTGCCTTACCTGTTGAGTTTGATGCACAAAAAGCTGCAGCTGCTGGTCTCGTTTTTCATACTGCTTGGCATTCTTTAATAACAAGAGCAAATGTTACCCCAGGTGAGACGGTACTTATTATTGGTGCTTCAGGAGGAGTTAACACAGCGAGTATTCAAATCGCCAAATTAGCTGGGGCAATTGTTTACGTAGTGGGATCAAATTTGAAAAAGCTGGAATTGGCTGAATCCTTAGGTGCAGATTTTCTAATAGACCGCTCAAAATCAGAAGATTGGTCGAAAGAAATTTATAAACTGACAAAGAAAAGAGGAGTTGATGTTATCGTTGATAATGTTGGAACTACTTTCCCTCTAAGTTTTCGTGCTGCAGCGAAGGGAGGACGAATATTGACCGTTGGAAATACCGGAGGCCCGAAGTTTGAGATCGATAATCGCTTTATTTTCTCAAAACATTTGACAATAATTGGTTCCAGTATGGGAACTCGAGATGATTTTAGTCGTGTTATGAAATTAGTATTCGATGGAAAGTTGAAACCGGTTATTGGGGCCAATTTTGGATTGAATGAGGCTAAAAAAGCGCAGTCTCTATTGGAGAGTGGGCACCAAATGGGGAAAATAACATTGTCTTTTGAGCAGTACAATGAATAACCGACCAATCAGCGTAACGCTTTTTGCTTGGTTTGTGTTAATACTTGCAGGAATTAATATTTTTCGATTATTAATAGCTCTAGTAAATTGGGATTTCCTGTTACAATATTTTGTAGTTACCCCATTGTATTTGGCGATTACTGGCTTTATTTGGAGTATTGCTTTCCTGGTCATATTTTATGGAAACTGGATTGGGGTCAAGTGGGTACCGAGGTTAACAAAACTAGTACTCATAGCTTATCTTGGATACTATTGGTTGGATAGAATGTTTTTCGGAAATGAGATTTATAGAACTGGCAACTTGCTTTTTATGATATTGACAAGTGTGTTTATCGTTATTTGGGTGTTTTGGATGTTTTCACGTCAGAATGTACGAAAATATTACAGAGTAGAAGAAATTATATGAGAGAAAATGAAAAGATAAAAAAATTACGCGAAATGAGGGCTAAAAGCCGTATGGGAGGCGGTCCTGAGAGGATAAAAATCCAGCACGAAAAAGGGCGGTTAACTGCGAGGGAACGAATTGAATTATTACTTGACAGGGGATCTTTTCGGGAAATTGACGCTTTTGCTTTACACAGGACAAGCGATTTTGGGCTTGAAAACCGCAAATTTTTAGGAGATGGCGTTGTAACAGGATGGGGAACTATTGATGGAAGGTTAGTA
>MZGM01000142.1 GCA_002085035.1 Candidatus Zhuqueibacterota bacterium 4484_219 | reverse complement strand
AGCTAACCGGATTAGCTGGCTTGAAATTTTTCTGTCGAGAAATTGATATTGGATAAAAGCCTTGTGCTTTCAATTGAGAAAGAACATCCGGTAATGCTTTAGCTTCGATTATTCCTTTTTGTACATTCCCCTGCTGATCGCATGCTTTGTACTTATATCGGTTCATATACCTTTTTACTAAAATTAAGTAACGCGTAATACCTCTTCGACGGAAAGTACTCCCTTCATTGCCTTGAGCAATCCATCTTGACGAAGAGAAACCATCCCATTTTTTGCCCCTACGTCACGGATTGCGTCTTCGGAGGCTCTTTGAACAATTAGCCGTCGGATTTCATCATCGATGACTAAAAGCTCGTGGATTGCAGTTCGCCCCTTGTATCCAGTATAATGACATTTGCGACACCCCGCCCCACGATAGAACGTATGCGATTTAAAAGATTCTGAAATGTTTAGCTGTTCTAACATCTCAGGAGAAAGCTGATAGGGTTGTTTACATTTGTTACAGATTGTACGTACCAGTCGCTGCGCTAATACGCTTTGCACAGAGGAAGCTACTAAAAATGGCTCCACTCCCATATCAATAAGACGTGTAACGGCACTGGGGGCATCGTTGGTATGGAGAGTACTCAAAACTAAATGGCCAGTGAGTGCCGCCCGTACTGCAATTTCGGCCGACTCCAGATCCCGAATTTCTCCTATCCTCGAACAGTAGGCAGAATAGAGACCCGCAAATCGATAGATTTGTTATTAAGTCTGTATTGAAATCCTCCATCTTGGGGAAGTCGCTTCTCCGAAACGTCTAACTCTGCCATAATCTTTATGCGTGCTACAATCATATTATGTAAACTTTTTGGGGGGGTAAATGCATCGTGGAGTATGCCATCTATGCGATAGCGGATACGGGTAATTTTAAAGTCAGGCTCAATATGAATGTCGCTAGCTCCTTCACTAATAGCCTGATTCAAAATTAAATTAACAATCTTTACTACCGAAGCTCCCGTTTCGGTATCAGCTTGAGAAATTGTAGAATCTAAAGTTTCGACCGATTGAGTTTCTTCTTCCTGATCTTTCAACTCACGGATAACTTCATCGAGGGAATGCCTGCCCCCATAAAACTTCTCGATTGCCTGTTCAACATCTTTTTCGCCTGCAAGAACAACCTTAATTTGCATTCCGGTAAGGTGACGCACTGTATCAATCGCATAGATATCCAGAGGGTCAGCCATTGCAATAGTAAGGGAATTGCCAACACGAAAAAGGGGAATTAGTTTGTGCTTCTTTGCGATCTCATACGGGATAAGCTGGACAGTGTCAGAATCGACTGCCTGATTCTCAATTTTCACCTTAGGAATATTCAGTTTCTGGCTGAGAATCTCCAACAGAGTATCTTCAGAGAGCAGTTTTTCCTCAATTAGAATCTCACCCAGACGTTTGCCAGTTTTTCGCTGCTTCTCCAGAGCCTTTTTCAACTCTATGGGCGAAATCAACTCTTTCTCGATTAAAGCTTCGCCCAGTTTTCTAATGTAAAAATCTTTTGCGACTGCAGAATCCATTTTTCAGTAATCAAATTTGGTAAATCGACTGAATAAAGGTTTCAGAATATTATCGACGCAATTTTAGATTTACTTTAAGAAATCCCCATATCAACCATATCACGACCAACAAACTCCAAAGGAGTGACATAAAAATAGTGTTAATCGAGGAATCAGTCCAGTACAAAGCTAAGAGATTGAGGTTTGCCGATGTGGGAGGCGTCTCCAGACGCCGAGTAGGACTGGATTAAAAATACAGCGCTAATGAGCTCAAAACCTGCTGAAGCAGGTTTCCAAATAAAATAGCCCCGGATTAAGTCCGGGGCTGCAAAATCGACCTCTGCCTGTAGCAAAGGCGACTTTAGTTACCTTACCTCTTCTTACCTTTAGAACTAAACAACCGCTGGGGCAAATAATCTACTTTCACATGAAATAACGCTTTGAAAATGTTCTCCTTGAGACCCTTATTCTCATTCTCTAACCTATTCAACCAATCTTTGATGTATTTACGCTTAGAAACCTCACTCGTAGTACAAGGATTATTTAATAAGGGAAAATGCTGTTCAAGAGCAAATTTTTTCAGCAAAGCTTCTTCAATATAGATTAACGGCCGGATAATGTGAAATTTACCCCGAAACACCGATTGCTTTGGCATCATGGTAGAAATTTCGCGGCCGAAAAAGATATTGATAAGCAAGGTTTCAATAATATCGTCCTTATGATGCCCGTAGGCTATTTTGTTGCAGCAATGTTGTTCAGCGAGTTGATAAATACATTGACGGCGATAACGAGTGCAAAGGAAACAGGGGTTTTTGCGATTGAAATCACTATGCGCCAAAGGGCCAATGTTTGTTCTTTCAACATGAACGGAATAACCCCGCTGCGAGAGAAATTCCGCCAACACTTCACTATTACGCGGTGAATCCTCGGGAAAGCCCATATCCACATGAAGAGGAATAAGTTCAATCCGGTTCTGTTGTTTGATTTTTTCATTCTCCAACAGAATCAACAACGCCAGACTATCGCTTCCCCCGGAAACAGCTACTGCAATGCGGTCGCCAGGTTGAATTAGTTCAAAATCATAAACTGCTTTTTCTACACGTTTACTCAAATGCCGATGCAAGCGGGTCATAAGGGCTGACAGTCCTACTATCTTGTGATTTAGCCACCAGGAGGGAGCAAACGAAGGGTTTGAATGATTCGGCTAATTTCTGGAATATGCTCATTGTAATAATGAAGTGGCGCATGAACAATTAGCCATAGAGCATATTTTGACAGCGGTGTGACGCTGAAAACACCTATTCGGCAATCTGGAAACTTAATGACAAAATAAGCCACCTTCAATGCACCGCTGGTAGTAATGGTAACCTCTTTGAGCAGATGGTACTTTGGCTCCTGTTGCTTCAACTTCTGGTGGAATTGTCGCAGTGTTTGGACACCCAGAGCAAAAGCGGACAGATGCCCGGAAAGCTCCACAATCCCCAAATTTACAACTACAGCAATAGTATCATCCTTCAGCAACCGCAACTCAGCCACATAACGCACAGAATCAAGCCAATCAGAAATGGCTGGCTGTTCAAACAAATCCGGCGAGGAAGTGGGGAGTATTTCCCAGTTTTGATTAGGAACGGAAACAGCGAACCCGAGCTGGCGGTTAAAATACGTCTGCCCTGCTTTGCTCATTTCTTCAACACCTTCACCACTCCACATGATATTTTTCTTCAATACAATAATCGCACCGATAACCATCATCAAAAAAACTGTCAGGAAAATCACTTGAAAAATAAATTTGTTATTCATGGTGTTATGCCCGATTCTATAAAATCCTGTCTAAAAAGACCCCGGCAGTCACTGGTATTTTTATGTATCTTCGTGACAAAACCTAAACTTAAAGTACAATAAATGTCCGTAGAAATCAAGTAGAAAGTCAATTGACAACAAAAAGAAAAATACCAACTCCAGTTCTTTATTCAGACTTTTTTAATTCAGGGGTTGTACTTGGCACGGAAAGGGAGCGCCATTTCTCCATGCGGATGGAGGCTTTAGGAAGAGACTTTAGTGGTTTTGTGAAAGATCAGATTACAGATCTGTATCGTAACCCTGTGTTTTTTAGCAAAATGAAAAATCCGATTTTTTTTGGTGAAGTGGTTCGGCGAGTTCCCGCTTCTGGCTGGTCTTCTCTTCCAGTAAGAAATCTGTCTTCAGGTATGGCATCAACAACGGGAATCCGACTTGGCTATGGGAAGACTTTTGGATTACTGCTTCGAGGCAATTACTTAAACCAACCCTCTAACTTCTCCAGCAACATGCCCGGTGGTTTTTACACCTTCGACAACACCGTCGATACAAAAAACCGAGAAATCTGGGCCGAAGCGCAGATTGCTATGGGTTTCCCCCTCTCTGAAAAACTCTCGTGTGGAGTAAGCTATACTTTCGGCATGAGTGAGATTCTTGACAGCTACGAAAGCACAAGCAATCGGTGTGGAAATCACTTATCTTTCTCCAACTATGACAGTACGTACGACGCACGACAATCGCTGAGGGAAAACTACCAAAAGGGAAAATCGCACATCACCCGAGTTGGCCTTCTCTGGAACAAAGCAAAGGGAATATCCTGGGATTTTGTTGCCACCGTCGAACTCTTCTCTGCAAATATTAGCATAGAAGACAATTACCAGCATATCCGTGACTATACCTACCGTTCGATCAATTCTTCTATTTTTTCATCAACTTCTGAAAATTTTTCCCTGAATAAGGGATTAGTGAGTGTCGATATTGAGGCAACTAATTTACGTTTCGACTTGCATTTTCTGAATTCCTCAAACGAGATGAAAACCTTCGCCGTTCAATTTGGAGCAAGAGTTTCTTCTTTTTCCTCAGATGACAGAGATGATTCTTTTAACTACTCGGAATCCTTCCACGAAAGTTCATCTGATACCAGCAAAAATATTTTATCACTTAGTTCTAACAGTGTTGCACTACCAGATGGATTTGGATTTCAAATCAATGGTGGAACTGGATGGACTTTCCAGTTGGATGACTTCCTGCTTGCAGCTGCAGTACTGGGCAATTTCCGATATTTGAATTATGAGTATGACGTCCATCGCCAGATTTCGGATACCTCGACAACAATAACACCTGATACAACCATTACTTTAAAAGCATATCAGGATGCGCGTTCGATACATCATGACCACAAAGTTACACTGTACCGCATCGCACTTCCTCTGGGTGTAGAATATCAACTAATCAAAAATTTGTGTCTCCGCGCAGGCTGGGTTGTTCAGTTTCTTGGAAGTATCAATAAGGAAACGTCAATTGAAAAATCATCCCGGGTCATTTCCAATAGGTTGGACTATTCGACCGCTACTTTTGGGATCGGGTATCGAATATCTGACAAATTCATTGCTGATTTGTTAAATTTAGGAGAAATCGGCCGACCGCGGGATTGGAACTTATCACTCATTTTCAGTTTTTAATATTATCGAAAACCTAAGAAAATGACCGCTGGATAAACTCATAATTAGGAATAGCACTATGAACAGGGGAAAAATTCTCTGGGTCGATGATGAAATAGAATTGCTACGATCTCACATCATGTTCCTAGAAGAAAAGGGCTACGAGGTTACTCCGGTAACCAACGCCGATGATGCTATTGCCCTCATAACCCAACGACATTTCGACCTGGTACTATTGGATGAAATGATGAGTGGCAAAGATGGTTTGGCCGCACTCGCTGAGATCAAAGATTTTAATCCCTCTCTACCAGTAGTGATGATTACTAAGAATGAAGAAGAAAGCCTCATGGAAGAAGCTATCGGGGGCAAGATCGATGACTATCTGACCAAACCTATCAATCCCAGTCAGATCCTCTCTACCTGTAAAAAATTTTTAGAGCGATACAAAATTGGGGAGGAGCGTATTTCTCGTGACTATGCCATGGAATTCAACCAGATTACTCAGGCATTGATGGCTCAACCTGACTGGCAAGAATGGATTGAAATTTATCTCAGATTGACTGAATGGGAGATTGAACTTGACCACTACCCCGACCTGGGCTTGCTGCAAACATTGCAGGACCAAAAGCGCAGTTGCAACCTTGAATTCGCCCGTTTTATTGAACAAAATTATCCCCACTGGATTCACGATCAAAGTGATGCACCTGTGTTATCGGTAGATATCGTTGCCGAACATCTGGTACCCCTTCTGACCCAAGGACGTCGCATCGTATTGTTAATCATCGACAGTTTACGTCTGGATCAGTGGATGGCTATTGAACCGTTGTTATTCCCTTATTTTCACATCAATAAAAGTTACTATTATTCCATTCTGCCCACGGCCACACCATTTTCTCGTAACGCTATCTTCAGTGGACTTTATCCTATCGAGATCGAGGAGAAATACCCGGATTTGTGGCAAGCCGGCAATGACGATGATTTCAGTCGTAATCGCTATGAGCATCAATTTCTAAATGGCCAGCTAAAATCTATGGGATTTAACCTTAACCCAGAATCCAAGTACATCAAGATAGTGGAAGCCCAAGAAAGCAAAGAACTTGAAAGAAACTTGTCTTCTTACATCCAGACCCAGTTGTTAGCCATAGTAGTAAATTTTGTAGACATCATTGCTCATAGTCGTAGCACTTCCGAAATCCTGCGGGAAATTGTGCCAGACGAGGCAGCGTTTCGTTCTCTAACTCGGTCATGGTTCGGGCATTCTTCAATCTTTCGGGTATTGCGCTATCTGGCCGAAGAAGAAAATCTGACCATTGTTCTAACTTCAGATCATGGTAGTATTCGCAGCATGCGAGGCGCAAAAGTGATTGGCGATCGTGAAACCTCTACCAATTTGCGTTACAAATTTGGTCGAAACCTTAAATGCGACAGCAAGTATGCTATTTTCGTCCGTGATCCACGTCACTACAAACTACCGCGGCGAGGAATCAACGTCAATTACATTATCGCTAAGGAAGACTATTATTTCGTCTATCCCACAAACTATCATAAATATCTCAATCTGTACAAAGATAGTTTTCAACATGGGGGGGTATCAATGGAAGAAATGATTCTTCCAATAATCGAATTACGGCCCAAAAAATAAACTTTTCCCCTCAAATCTATGGTACTTATTAGCAAAAGCCCAGAGGATACAATAAAAATTGGCCGTAAGTTTGCCCACATTTTGTTTCCTAATGCAATTGTAGCGTTGGTAGGGTCCCTGGGATCGGGTAAAACGGTTTTTGTTAAGGGCATTTGTCAGGGCTTAGGAATAACCCAAGAAGTAACCAGTCCCTCTTTTGCTTTAATGAATGTCTACCAAAATCACATTGTGGTTTTTCATTTTGATTTTTTCCGTCTGAACAGTTTGAAAGAAATTGCAGATTTAGGAATAGAGGAATTCTTATTTGCTAATGGAATCAGTGTAATCGAATGGGCAGAAAAGGCAAAATCTTTTCTGGGC